>NZ_CALPCY010000019.1:0-84585 GCF_943193115.1 Otoolea muris | reverse complement strand
TTGTAACTTGTTCCGATAAAAATTTTGTTCCTATAACTACAATTATAGGAATGTTCCTATAACCGTGGCAAGCAATGGAAAGCGATATTCTTTTAGCCCCAACACTCCGTGTTGACTGGTCTAAAAGCTTATCGCTTTCCTCGCTTGTTGGGGAGTTCCCCAAACCCCCGGCAGAGTGCTGGCGCACGTCTGTCCGAACACTACAAGATTGTGGTGGCTACGCTTCGCTTGAAAAGCAAGAGAGAGCGCTTTGCGCTAAAAAAGCGGGTGGAAAATGTGCATAACTGGCCGCTCCGCCATGGAAAATGCTGTTCACAGCCTATGGAAAAGCAAGAACAGCTTTCCCACATCCTGCAAACAGCATTTCCCACAGCTTCGCAACATGGCCAGTTATACACATTTCCCACCCGCCGGCGGCTACAGAATCCAGCCCTTTCTTTCCTATATCTGAAAAACAAAGCAGAGAGAAGATTCCTTTTTTATTTACTCATAACGGTTCGATTGCATGAGAAAAGCCGGAAACCATGAATCTTTGTCCACGGTCTCCGGCCCACACTTTTTCAGCGGTCTTGTTCCTGGTTTTTCTTTTTCTCCTGATGTTCCTCTTTCTGAATGTTGAGCAGGCTGTCCACGTTGGACTTGACTGCTTGCAGTTCCTGGTTCTCCTGGCGCAGCCGCTTGTAATCCTCATAGGCCGCTTTCTTTTTATCCAGCAGGGCGGAATACTCCGCTTGAAGCGTTTTGATTGTAGGCAGCTTCTTCACGCCCTGGGCGTCAAAGGCACGTTTCGCCGCTTCATGGAGGAGCAAGTCCCTTTCATGGGCAGCCCGGAAAGCTGGCTTGTCAGCGGCCTTTTTCTTCCGGTAGGCAATGTAAGTGTCCCGTGTTTTAGCGTAATTGATGATGTGGGTCTTTAAGGCGGCGATCTGCTCCATGCGGTGTTCTGCCTGCTTTATGGAAGTTGAGATAGATTCAAAGTCTGCCGCAGCCTTTTCTACTTTCTCTGCCAGCAGGTCATAGTCAGTTATACCATGCTCTGTAAGGTAGTTTAAGGTCTTGGCGGCCTCTTTCAAATTGTGGATTTTCATCCAGCGCTCCATGCCGGGGCCACGTCCCTGCAGGCGGGCCTGAATGTCCATAAGGAGATTGATACGGGTATCCTTTTCCATCTGGATTTTTTTCTTGCGCCGGGTCTGTTTCGCTTTGCCCACACGGTCACGGAGAGCCTCCAGGCTGTAATCGGCTCCCAGTGTTTTAGATCGGGTGAAACGTTCCTGGCCCTGGGCACGAAATTTTAAGAGTTTGCTGCTCTGGACAACCTCATAGCCTTCCCTCCTCATGGCCTCTAAAAATTCATCAAAGGTACTGACCGTTGGCAGTACCTGGTCTATGGTCTGCCGCAGCAGCGCCTTCCAGCTCTGGCCTTTCTTTTCCGCTGACCATTCCGCATAGTGCTTTCCTTTTTCTGCTGGGTTCTCAATGATTGAAAGGCCAAAGTCCTTACATATCCGGTCATTGGCTTTCCGCAGGGGAATATAGCTGTTCTTGATGTTATTGAACTTGTGGGAGCAGTCCAGGGCGGTACTGTTAAATTCTATGTGATTATGGATATGCTTTTTGTCAATATGGGTCGCTACGATAAATTGATGTTGACCACCGGTAAATTCCAAAGCTAATTTGTAGCCCAACTTGTTGGCGTCCTCTGGCGTAATGGTTCCAGGCTCAAAGGACTGGATAATCAGGTAGGAAATTACGTCTTTATCTGGGACACGTTTGCGCCCGGTTGTGACTGTGTAAATCTGTTTGGAAACAGCAAATTCCTGCCAGGCCGTTTCCGGGGAACACTGGTAGCCAGTGACCAGAAGGCCGCCGTCTGTTTTCTCTGGGTTCTTGCTGTAATCAATACGTTCCGCCAGCACAGCGGCAATGCTTCGCCCTTCACTGGCATGGCGGGGTTTTAGTTTTGAGATTGCCAAGGGTGGCGGCTCCTTTCTGCATAAAAATCGCAGGCTGTTATAACCTGCGACAGAATTAATTATTTTTATCTAGCATTTAAACCTAATCATTTTTCTTTGACATTTCTTCAATATGCTTTTTTTCTTCCAGTGTCTGTTGAGCGTCTTTTATTAATTCATTTATCATTTTTTTATTAATATCATCACTAATAAATTCATTGGTTTTTTGTGCCAACTCAATATATGTGGGGTAATCTATTTTTTCTTTAATCATATCATAATAAGATTTTTCTGAATCGACAATAAGTGATACATATAACTTAAGAATTATTTTGGCTAACTCCACATATTTCTGATGATTTTTTTTGCTAAAACAACAAAATGATTGATTTAACTGATTAAATTTGTCAAAGTCATCTTTTATTTTTTCTATTATCCTTCTACAAAACTTTTCCTCTACATTTTTTTCTTGATATGAAAGAGCAACTGTTAGATTTAAAATCGCTTGCCGTAAAACTGATGTAAATTCAGACATTACCTTCTCGTATTCTGACTTATATTGGAGAAAAGTGGTTATTATTACTACCAAAATACTGCAAGTTATTCCAATTATATAATTCTGAAGAAACGAAATGGTATCATTGTTTGGAAATAATATTTTTAAAGTGACAGATGAAGTCAGTAAAATAATAAAAATCCATATACTTACAATAATTGTTCGCTTGTAAAGTTTTAACATATTCAACCTCTCTTTTATGTATCTAACATATCCCAATCTTCGCCTAATACCCATCTTAATGCAGAAAGCTTGCCGTTTATCATTCCCCATTCAAAATCACTATAAGGGCCTAGATTTTCTTCCCCATATTTTTCAATTACTTTTTGTGCCGAATTAAGTGCGCCTTTCCAAATTTCCGGGTCAACGCTTTCTTTACCCGTTTCAATTCGATACTTTAATACCAAATGCCTATTAAACCAAACTTTTTCAAGAAATTCTCCACTGGCTTCTACAATTTCCTCGATACTTCTAGGTTCCTCCACATAAAAATCATTTTCGTTTTCAGCTAATTCTTTTGTTTGCTTTAATTGATGAAAAATTTTAAAGTTTTCAAGTCCTATTGTTAGTTTTTCCATTTCAGCTTGCAAGGTGGAAATTTTTTGGTTTTGTGTAGCAAAAAAAGACAGTTGTTCTTCCTTACTCATTTCAATATCAAGAAACTCCATTCGTATTCCGTAGAATGAAGGAGTATTTAACAAAGTAGCAATACGTTCTAAGTGGTATAGCTGAACATCTATTTCAGGATTAATTTCTGATAATGCAGTCCTTTCTGAAAGTCGTAGTTCCTGGTTTGTTACAAAAGCCAAACCATGGGCATGATTTTTCTTTACCCCTTCTATATCATGTACGACCTTCTGCTTAATGGTTGTAAAATCTTGTTGCCCTCTGGGAAAATATACAGCACCAATCCATTTTTGTCCTTGATAAGATAAAACCATATCTTTTAATCCGTCTTTTCCTCCCAATGGGTGGGAAGGATCGACATTTTGAAAACCATTACTTGATAATATTGTTGTAGCTAATCTTTCAGACGCTGCTTGTCCTCGATCCCATTCAAGAAGCCTATGCCATGTTTCTTCTCCTTCTCGCCTTCTCATAATATCACTCCGTTTCCGTTTAAATATTGATATAATTATATCTCTTAGTCTATAAAATAACAAGTTTATAAGAGATATACTTAAGTGATGACATTTTCTGAAAATTTCCCATACCATGCTATTTTTTAGTGTAACATGGTATGGGAAATCCTTATCGGTCAGAAACGGATAACTTAACAAACCTATTACAGTTCTTCCCACTTGGAGAGTAGCGAACTAAACGCTCCCCACAACTCCCCATACTTCACCTTCAGATCCGCCACGTCTTCATCATACAGATTCCCGGTTCCGTTCACCCGCCTTGCGATCTGGTTCAGATTATTGGAGCAGTTACGCAGCAGAACCGCCAACTCCTTCACGTCCGTCATATCCACCTGGACAACATACCCGTCCACCGCCATTTTCCGCAGGTAGGCCCGCTGGTTGTGGGTTCCCAGCTGTTCCATTTTCTTCTCGATCACCGCCTTTTCCTCCGGTGACACCTTGAAGTACAGGGGAATGGTGCGCCCGCTTTTGGGTTTCATCAGATCATCACCTCCATGTCTTTTTCTTTCCTGGGAGCAGCGGCACTGGCGGCGGATTCCACTCCCATGCGGCGCAGGAGCCGCTTAATAGAAGTCTTGCCGTCACGGGCCTGCCGTTCCTCCTTATCCCTGGGCTTATCCTTCCCGCCGATATTCAGAGCCACATTGAGGACACTCAACCGTTCCGATTTCTCCGCAAGTTCCGCCTCCTGGGGGAAGGGGCGCTTCACCTCCATCTTGGCCTCCTTTGTCTGCTGAAGCAGGTTTTCCAGTTCCTCCTTGTGCTGTCCTAAGTTCTCCCGGATACCGTCTAACAGATTATCCAGGCGGGTGATATTGCCGAAGGGGTCATTCCCCGGCTCAATGGTGTGGGAGCGCTCATGCTTTAAGGTGATCTGTAACTTCTGGCTAAAGCCCGTGTCCGACACCCAGAGGGTCATGGGGAATCCCCGGTACTCGCCCAGTTCCACCTTGTCGTTTAAATCCTTGAGGCTGTCAAAAGCGGCGATCAGCGCCTGGCCCGCCTCCTTTTTCTCCGTGAAGGCAGTTCCCAGAACGGTCATAGAGAAATGTTCTTTATCCATTGGCGTATGGGAATCCAGGTAGGCGATGTCTTTTTCCAGGTCAGCGATCATTTCTTTCTCCCTCTTGATCGCCTGGGGGAAGAACTTGATCAGCTTGTCCTCCAGGGCGTACCGCTGGCTCTCATGGTTCGCCTTCAGCAGCTTTAGCTTTGTCACCTGGCCGTCTAAGTCGGTCTTTTCCATGATCCGGGGATCGCCGGAGGCCAGGGCCTTAATGTATGCAGCTATTAGTAAGCGAAAAAGCCGGAAGTATACCCTCGAAAAATTTTTTAAAATATTTCAAAAAAAGTATTGACGTACCGTCTTTTCAGAGTTAAGATAAGCACACCTTAAGGGAACGGAAACAAAAAACGGAAGTAAGAAAGGCGGCAAAAATGAAAAAGGAACTTGCTAAACTGCAAAAGGAATATAACGAACTTCATGAGCGCCTCGGTTATGTTTACAATGAAACAACGATTAGTGCAATCAATAATAGGCTGGATGCTATCGTGGAAAAAATGAATAAAATCTTATCTGAAAAATAAAGAAGGGCGGTTAAAAAAAATGAAAAAAAATTATCTGGAATATCTCAACGAAGAATACAATAAGGCCGAAGCGGATTTTAACAATGCGAAAGCCGAAGTTATCCGGGAAATTGAAAGTATGACTCCATTCGTAGCTGTGGACTACGGCGCCGGGTATGCTTCCCATATTGAAAAAATAACAAAGGCGGCGGCCCGCATGAAGGCAATAGCTGAAAGCCGCGAAACGTATCAATACTTTTTAGAAAAGGGGGAGCAGTAATGAAAGAAATTAAATTAGAATGGTGTGAAAACTGGATAAGGGCGCGGTTTGCAAAGCTCCCGTTTGAAAATGGCGGCATATACACTGGGCTGTTTTGGGATATGGCTGAAAGGTCCGGGCTGTGGGTGGGTGGCACTTATGGCTCCCCAATGAGTACGGCTCTTGAAAATTTAACAAGGGTTGAAGCTGTAAACGATAGCGAAGGAAATTTTTTGTATCATGTCTTTAAAATGAAAAAATAAGGGGGTTCAATTATGAAGCTGAATAAAGAAAAGTTTTTGAAAACGGAAGTAGGGGCGGAACTTAAAAACTGTATACGGGTATGGGATAATGCCATTGATGAACTGCGGAAGGTAACGCCGGGCTGGGGCGATCCGGATGCTGGCCTGGGCTTTTCATACTGGGATAACACCTGCCGGTGCTGCCAGGCTCAATGGGAAGTATATAAAATGGTTCTTCTGCAGTTCTTCGGTATCGAATACAACTTTACCCGGACGGACTCCTACTTCGGGCTTGTAACCGAAGACGAGGAAAACTGGTTATTTAAAATTGAACGGGCGGCGGCGTAGCTGCTGCCCCGGCACTAAACCGCCGACGCCTGGTCCAAAGTCCAGGGGGAAGAAGTAAGGCAGGCTCCCCGGCCTGCGGTGATGGGTGCTATGTATAAACAAGGCTTCCCGGCCTGCGTGCTGTTCAACAAGTTTTACTGGCTTTTAATGTGAAAACCTTAAAACCGTCCGGGGAAACGGTGCAACTCGTAAACCTCGTAGGCTCCGCGCCTGGCGCGTGGAAGAAAGGTTAATAGGTGATGTGAAGCCGAGCTATGCAAGCTCTACCCGTCGGGCTATACCGAAGGGCGGCCGGGAAGCCTTTTTATAAAAACCGTTGCGACGTCGCAAGAAGGAAGTGTAAAGAATGAAGAAAACAAACGAAGGAAAAGAAACGCGGGAGCTTAATCTGATCGCCAATAAGGGCGGCTCTGGCTCCGTTGGTTTTAAGCTCTCAATACCGAAGCCCTGGGCGGCTGCCCTGGGTGTAGATCTGAATAATAGAACGGTCGTAGCCTCTTTCGATGGCGACAAAATTATCATATCTGGAATAAAAAAATAAGCCCCAACTGCCAACCGGCAGCGGGGCTTTTCCTGCGTCCTGGGGCCTGGGCTTTTACCCCCTAAGACCCCCTCCTGGCGCACATCATACTACAACTTTTAAAATCAGTCAACCTTAAATTTTCTTAAGGATGGAAGGCTCCGCCCATCCCTGCCGGGTGCCTCCCTTTTTGGCTGCAAGGCCGATATAATATTTATACGTTGCCTTGTCTACCAGTTCCGTGACGTACATCGTCGCGCCGGTTTTCTTAATGGCTCCGCCGGTCCCGTTTCCGTTGCCGTAGAAAGTCCCGGTAACTTTTACCTTGTCCCCTGCCTTGAAGGAAACGGGCGCCGCGCTGGCTCCTGCTCCTGCAGCGGTGATGTGCTTCGCGGAAGCGAAGCCGTACTTACCGGCCTTGTTTTTAATGTAATACCAGCGGGAACCGTCCGCCGCCTGGATCTCGTCGCATACGCTTATTTCTTCCCCGGCCTTAAGCGGGCTAAAGCTGCACTCGCCGTTTTCGGTTCCGGCCCACTTCCTTACCTTCAGCGCCGTCGTGGTTTTACCCTTCCACTTTGTTTCCCGGCTCAATCCGCCGCCGGTTGCCGTGCTGCCAGGCTGCGGCGCATCCGGCTCCTGCTCCGTTGCCTTGCTGGCGTAGTCCGGGCAAATAAAGCCCCGGATATATCTGCCGTTGATCTGCAGGTTCCTCCGGCCAACAACGCCGCCGCTCATATTGCCCTCAATAACGCGGATCGTGCTGCCGCTTATCGCCTCAACCATGCCGACGTGTTCCGGCGCTCCCTGGTTGTCTGTGGTGGCGTAATTTGCGCCGTCGTCCCAGTCGTAAAGAACTTCGTCGCCCGGTGCTGGGATGTATGCGTCGTTTTCCTGCCAAATGCCCATAGCCTTGGCTTTCTCAATCAAATAATAGCAGGAACACTCTACCGGGATAATATCCGTATAGCCTGCCTTGATCGCCGCCGCGCTGGTCGTGGTGGCGCAGTATGCGTCAGTGTAAGTAACCTTGTACCCCCTGGGCAGCGGCTTATCGCCGTTATATGTGTCAATGATCGGGGCGTGGCTTTTGTCGGAACGCTTAAGCCCGATCCAGCCCTGCATAATGCCTACGACCTTCTGTCTTGCCTGTGCCTCTGTCATACCTTCGTTCCCTCCTTCTTTCTGGTAAAGAGCTTCGTACTCCTGGCCATAGCCCGCCCGCTTCTTCTGGACGGCTTCGCTCTGATCCCCCGGTTTCTCAAACTGTAGCAGTACGGCATCGGAAGCCTCCCGGATGCTGGCGGCTGTCTTAAGAACTTTAAGGACTGCCGGGAAGCTCTCGGAAAGCTCCTTGTAAATAAATTCCGCCTGCGTCAAGGTGTCGCCAATGGATACGCCCTTTGCCTGGTGGAAAGCAAGCATAGCCTGTTTCCGGCTCCAAAATGTGCATTGATGTAAGCCGTAGCCTGCACCGTCGTGTACGAAGTCCTTATAGCTTCCATTGTCAACTGCTGCCGTGTAGCTCTCGTCTGTAAAGCCGAGTTTCTTTTCAAAGCTGTTCTGCAGGTTCTTCGGGTTCATCCTGCTCTCTGCGTAAAAGTTGCCGAACAGCCCGAAAATGCCATTGTTACAAAGTCCCTTGCTACTGTAAAAGGCGTAAAGCTCACGCTCTACGCCTCCCCAAATAATGCCCATGGTCTGCCTCCTATTCCTCGGTATCCTCCTGGACCTCGATCCCGACCTCGCCCTCAATGTTTGCCGCATCCGTCAATCCTTCCCCGATAATGTAGGCAATAACGGAAGCACCGGCCATAATAAGTGCCGTTACCTGCGTCGCCGTGTTCTCGGCTCCGCCCGTTGCCAGGATCATCATGGAAACGAAGGAAGCGACCGCCGTCCAAAGTTTCCGGCTTGTAAGTTTCTTTACCCAGTTAATCTGTTTCATGGTGTTGTCCTCCTTTAAGGTTTATTTTTTTTGCGCCGGGGTTTCCCAACCTTCCGGCGCGGTTGCCCTGTTACATCCCGATCTGCTTGAAAACAAAGCCGATAACAATGCCGACAATGGCGGTTGCTATGTAGCCTACAATCTTCCGCCACATCTCGCCGTCCTTTGCTTCAAGCTCCCGGAGCTGTTTTCCCTGCTGCTCCTGCTCCTTCGCCATGCTCTCAATGCTTACGGCCAGCTTTTCAACGGAAGCGGTAAGCGTTCCAATCTGGCGCACGGTTTCCTCCAGCTCGTCGATCCGCTTGTTCTGCCGCTTGTTTTCCTCGTCCTGCCGTTTTGCAAATTCCTGATGCTCTGCCCTGGTGATGGGTGTGTCCATGCTTTTGCCCTCCCTTCTTGCAATAAAATAAGCCCCTTCCACGGCGCGTCCTGCGCCGTTTCCTGGGCCTTTTGCCTTTTAGTGTAGAAATATTAGTCTAAGCCGATTCCCGCCCGGATTTCCGCCGCCTGGTTAATCCTGGCAATACACGGAAGGCCGTCCGCTTCTTCTGCGCTTATGTGTTGCATAAGAAGCAAGAAAAGCTCGTCAATAACGCCGCTCTGGATTCTTATAATGGCGTTCTGCTGCTCTACTATCTCCAGCGGGCCGCTGCTCCTATTCTCCATATTCCTCCCCCGTGATCTCCTGGTAATCGGCTTCGGTGATGGTTCCCTTCTCTACCCGTTCCCCGATCTGTTCCCTGGTGACTCTGCCTGCTGCATAAAGCCTCTTAAGGCTGTTTACTAAAATCGAAGCCATTATAAAAGCCCTCCTTCCATAAGCTGCATCGTGTACTCGTCAATAGCTGCGCTCACTGCCTCGTCCGTCCGGATTTCCTCTATGCTCTTAAGCATCTCGTACTCTCCGACGCTGATCTCCCGGCTCTCGCATACGAAGTCCGTATAGGCTGCCGCCTGCTCCGTGGCTTCGTGTTCCTCCTGCTGAATGTTCCGGCGCTGGATGAAAGTATCAGGCGCCACAAGCTGCAATTCTGCCGGCCGGCTTGCGCTTCGTTCCTGTGTCCACTGCTTCATTTCTGTTTGCCCTCCTTGTCAATTTTGAAATAATTTTCTTAAGCTGTCTTACTTTTATGTAAGGCTTTATATAGTCCTGGTATGCGTCGTAAGTGTCCGTACAACTGAACCAGCCCATATAGCTTAACATTGCCTCTAAGTGTTTCTTAAAATATCCCCTCCCGGCTTCCTTTGCTGCGTGTAGCTTGCTGGCCAGCCTGGTGGCTGAAAGCATAATAGCTTTCCGCATCGTTGTCCGGTTGCGGAAGAAAAGGAAGCCCATAAAATCAATAACGCGCCCTACGACCTTCCCGTTCTTCTTCTGGTAGTTGAACTTAAAGACCTGGTAGTTTCGCTTCAGCTTCAGCCGGAACCTCCGCCCTATGAATTTCTTAATTTCTACTATTGCCTGGTGCAACTTCTTTTTGTTGTCGTGTCCTAAAACAATATCATCCATATAGCGGATAAGGTTCGGTATTCCCAGCTTGTCCGTTATGAAGTGATCCAGCGGCTCCAACAAATAATTTGCCAGCCACTGGGAAATGTAGAAGCCCAGCGGTATTCCCTTCTTAAAGCCTTGTAAGCAAAGCTCCACAATGTATAGAAAAAGCTCGTCTTTTATTCTTATGCGAAGCTCCCGCATAAGAATGTCCAGCCGTATGCTGTCGTAAAAATGGCGGATGTCAATCTTCGCAAAATTCCGGATATTCTTTCCGCCCTGGATAATTTTTAAAAGCCGTTTCTTGCCGTAATGTGCGCCCCGCTTCGGGAAGCTGCCGCAGGAATATGGGTAAGCCGTGGCTGTTATAATCGGCTCCAAAATAAGGACGATTATATGGTGCAGCCATTGCTCGTGTATCTCCGGCATAAATATCTTCCGGGTTTTGCCCTTTTCCCTTATGATTTTCGGCTTGCGCTTTTTCGGCTTATATGCCAGCTCCGGGTGTTCCACCGGAACGTCTGGCGGCTTCGTATTCTCTATCATGCGCCGCATGGCGGCGACTTCGTTATCAAGATCGGCGTCTATCTTCTGTATCTCTATTCGCTTCGTTTTGCCCTTCCGCAGCTTCTTGTATGCTTTTCTTATTATGTTTTCGTCAAGCATACGGCGATACAAATATTTGTACTGTTTAACGCCTCTTTCCGTTGCGGCTTTTTCTACTTTCTGCCACAGCTCCTTCTTCCGCATAAACAATACTCCTATAAGAATATTTTTTCTTCTATCCTCTACGCACGGCAGGTGCGACCGCTTTACCGTGCGCCCTGTATCAAGTTAATTTACCACTTACCCTTCCAATAATGGCGGTTAAGGCGTATTTCAACGCCCAGGGGTGTAGGAATAAGGGCGGCTTTAAGTTAATGAACCGTATGAATAGAAAAAAGGCGGCGCCGATGTTCCAGTTCGCATTCGTGACACTGTTGTTCCAATTCCGCGCCCGTGGTCCGCAATTAAGCCCATTGTTGCAATTACCGAACCGTAGGCAGACGCCCCCAGGTGACGCCGCCCCTATCCCCTTATATTTTGTTGCTTATAATTTACGCTGCTTCAAAGCTCCGGTATCTCCTGGGGGAATTGCTTCGCACCCCCAGACCCCCTAAACGGCTACGCCGACAGGTGGTAAAAGAAGATCGGCGGCGCCGATGTCCCAGATCGCACCCGTGACACTGTCGCTCCAATTCCGCGCCCGTGGTCCGCAACCAAGCCCATCGCTGCAACCACCGAACCGTAGGCAGACGCCCGTAAACGTCTGCTTCGGGTCTTTTCTCCAAAGCCCGTCACAGCCTCCGGTCGCGCTGCTCCCTCCGTCCATTCCTAAAGCCGGGATACTGCCGTATCCCGGTACGGTTCTGAAATGGGCCGGGTAGTCCAGGGCGTTGTGGTTCGTGTCCCAGGTCTTGTTATCCGGTACGGTGATCCCTGTATCCGTATACTTTGCCCCGGTCGGATCGTAGGTGTAATTTTTGCTTACCTTCACCCGCCCGTTTACAACTACTTCGTAAGGGTCGCGCATCCACTGCTGGTAGCTGCCCAGGACTATGCTGTGGAAAATCTTATTTAAGCTCAGCTTATCGTCGGTTCCGTAGAACTGCCCGCCGCCCACTACGGCGTTCCGCTTTACTCCGTAGGTCGGGGACTGGCTGGCGTCGTAGCCGCTGCAGTTTCCGTACCCATAGGCTTCCTGCAAGTTCGTTGTTTTTGCGAACATGATCAAAAGGTCGATAATGGTTTCCACAATCGGCCCGCCCAGGAACGCCGCCCGGCTGCTGAAATTGGTAATAGCTGTCTTTTCCTTGTCCGTGGTGTTGTTATAGGTCGGCTGCAAGTTTGCAAGGCTTACCATCTTCGGGGTAGCTCCGTCCGCTCCCAAAATGGAACCGTAGAACATGGGCAGCCATACGCCCCCCAGCTCGTTATTGCTGGGGTCAATGAAGCCCACCGGCTCGTAGCCGTCGCGGGCGGTAAGGGAAAAGCGCACGATCCGGTCGTTGCCGACCATTTCCTCGTTCTTGTAAATCTTCATAAGCCAGGAAAAAGCGCCGCCGTTATAGCTGCTGTTTGCAACGTCGGAAGAGCCGCCGTCCTCCCTCTGGGTGTAGTCCGTTTCCTTGAGCCTGTAATCCGGTGTGCCGTCTGCCCGAACCATATAAGGCTTGTTTGCTTTAATGACCGGGAAGTCCGCCCAACTGTTCAGAACCATGCTGCCGTTTTCCTTATTCCTTGCAAGCGGGGAATAATTCTTATTAAGCCCGATGTACTCAATCCGGGCGGACGGGCTTAAGATGTCGTTATGCTCAATGAAGCCGTATACCGGATCGGATGCCAAAATGTTATAAACCTTGTCTAAGGTTTCTTTGTCTGCAATATAAATCTTTTCTCCTGCCATTACTCGTCTACCTCCTGTATATAAATCAATCCGTTATCAATCCCCAGCTTATACTTCTGCTTCGTGGCGTCGTCCCTTATCTTGTTCGCATCCTCCGCAAGCAGGGCGGCTCCGGTGCTGACGATTGTAACTTCTGCGCTGTTGTTTACGGTTGCAAAATAATCCTGGGTGATCTGCGCCGGGTTATATCCGTTATAGGGCGGCATAAAGTCGCCGTTGTCCCCGGCTGTGGTGGTGATGCTGTAAAGGATTTCCGTGCTGTCCGCTCCGTCCTTTACCTTGGCAAATAAGCCCATCTCGTTAATGTAATACCCGGCGTTTACGAGGGTCTGCCCGGTTACTGGGTCCTGGTTCGTAATAAGCGCCGTTACCTTCACGCTGTAATCGCTGAATACGTCAATATCCGAAAGGGTATAACTGTTCTTAAGCGATTTAAGGGCTGTCCGCTTCTGCAGCGCATCCAGCGTCTTTTCGGCTGCGGTATAATTGCCGTTGCCTACTGCGATCCGGGTAAACTCTATCTTGATTTCCCCGGCCTGCGCCCTGGTCAGAAGCCTCGCCCCTGCGTTGGTCATGACCGCGTTGTTAAATGGTTGTGGCATTCTTGGTTCCTCCTTCTTTTACGGTATTCTTGTATTTACTATTTGAAGCCGTGGCGGCTACAATAGCCTCTGTTACTGTTTCGCCCTGGACGATAAAACCTTCCCGGACTGCTGGCGGTTTCTGGTGCGCCTCCGCCCTCGCTGCGGATCCAGTGTAAGCATGGCCTTCTACTGGTGAGGCGGCTCCTTCCAATCCTTCCCGGATGGCTGCCTGCTTCTCTGTGGCCGCCATTTCACCCCCTATAAACGTCTGGCCTATGACTTCCTTACCCTCGAAGCTAAAACCGTCCACAATGGCCGCCTGGTGCGTCCTGGTGGCTCCTGCTGCCCCTGCAAATACTCCGGCGGTAATTTCTCCGCCCTCAGTCTTAAAGCCGTCCCAAATCGGCGCAGGGCGGCTCTGCTGGGATGCCAATGCCCCGGCGTGTATGGTCTGCCTTGCTTCCCGGTCTACGGCGTAACCATCAATTACTGCAGGCGGCTTATAGTTTGGGAAAACTGCCGCCCCAGAGAAAAGCTCGTGATTTACAATCCGGTGTATATCAATCGCCCGAAGGTGTGACCGGGTATTCTTTACCCGCCGGATCATAATTGAAAAAAAATCGTTCATTTCAAGTGTAAGTATTGCGTTGGTAACAATCTTAAAATAATAGGGCTTGTCGCCGTACTCGTACCACTCTTTTACTTCGCCCTCCCCAAATACTACACCCACGAGTTCCTCTACTGCCTGGGGCGTTCCTGCGCTCATATACCAAATAAGCGTATTTTTTACAAGCCGCCGCTTCGTGTCAATGTCCAGCGTACTCCGGTAATACTGGGTACGAAGTTCCGAAGCCAGAAGGTCTATAACTTCCTCCGGCTGCTCGTCCAAATTGGAATAAATATAGAGCCTCCGGCTGTATCGGTAAAGAAGACGGCAGGCTTGCTGCAAGGCGTAGCTTAACGCCTTTACTTCCGGCTTTTTGGTTATGTTTCCGGGCATGATGTCTGTTAGTTGCCCGTCGTAATAACTAATCATTTTCAAGCCCTCCGTATATAATATTTACCCCTGTACACTGGGCTTTCGCCGTTTCCCCTATAACGCGGAACGCTGGCGCCCGGACTTCCGCCCTTTTTGCCCCTGCGTCGTTCAGCCTTGCTATAAGCTCATCCGGGTTTATGTCCCGGCCTACCTTGGAAGCCTGCCACAGCTTATAATCCTCTACGGCGGTTTCTGCCTGTGCCTGGATAGCCGTTGCCGCGTTGCTGTCGCTGGTGTTTATGTAATAGGTCACGTCTATCTCGTATTCTTCAATTTCCGGACGCTTTACTTGTACCTGGTCCGTAAGCGGCCGCTTTCCTCTCTGGTTTACCGCCGCCGTTACTGCTGCTATGGTGGTATCGTCCGGGACGGTTCCGTCTGTCATAACAAAGCGGATATCAACTAAGCCCGGTGTAGGGCTGGTTATTTTAACATCCCCTATAAAGGGGTTGCTGTCCTTCACCCAATACTCGTAAGCGTCGTCCGGGCCGGCTGTAGAATAGCTGGAAGGAGCCAGGTAAATTCTTTCTGCCATGTTCTGGTCTGACTCTACCTCCGTCCCTCCGGTGCTTTTCTGCGTGTTCTCAACCTTGGAAATAAAGCCTATCGGATCCACCAGGGTGGTAAGCTCCCCGGCAGCGAAGTCGTTCCCTATCGTCCCAGCCTCTGTGCATTCCGCCATGACCGTGACTTCCGTTTCCCCCGGCGGTATCTCTGCGTATTCAATCGTAGCAAAGTAAACCTCGTAGGCAGCCGTTACCCTGGTTCCCTGGGGGATACTGGTCGCCGCCTCCCTTTTCCCGGAAAGCGTGAACTTGACCGGAACCTGGGCGAACTTTGCCGGGTTCCTCGTAACCTTCTTAAGCGCCCCCATATTCTCTAAATAATCGTCGTAGGCGTACTTAAGAAAATTCATCTTTCCGCCCTTGTCTATGTTCTGCAAGCCCTGGTATATAAGCTGGGCGCAACCTAACATAATAATGCGGTTCGGGTCCGACTTGGAAAGCTGTATTTTCTTCCCGGTGATCTCCTGGTACTTCGCCACGAAGTCGCTTAACATCTGGCTCTGGATGTTCTCCAGCGTCAATCCGTCTATGAAAGAAATATCCGGTAAATTATCTATCGTGTTCAGAATATCCGACAATCCTTGCCACCTCCTTTATTCCTCCGATTCTTCCGTGTCTGCATCCTCGGTGTCCTCTGGGTCTTTCGGCCCGATTATGATTTTCGGGGTCAGGTTCCCGTCCTCTGCCTGCGTGTACTCAATGTTTAATATTTCCGCCTTATCCTCGTAAATCTCCGTTTTTTCTATGACCTCCAGCGCAAATAAATTTCTCGCCACGTTGGTCGGGCAGCTCTCAAAGGTCTGCTCTAATCCGAAGTTACGATCACCGGGGCAAGTGCCGGCCCTGGTGCTGTAAAGCAGATCAAGGTTGCGCTGCATTTCTTCCAGCTCCGTTGCGTTAAGGTAGTCGAAGCCGATTATAACTGTTTCCGGTGTGCCAAACATCCGCCCGCCTCCTTCCCCTTATAAATATTCCTCCAGGGTAATGTCGCAGGTAATCTTTACAACTTCGCCCCGGTTTAAAATCGTTTCCCAGCTCTCGCTGATCTCTGTTATGGCGTACTTATTGGAGCCTACCTTCTTACTTCCAATAACTACGGTCTGGGGTTTCCCCGTCCGGATCAGCTTCTCTATGTTCTCTACCGTTTTCCGCGGCTTCACGCCGTGTTCTGCGTTGAGGGTTATGGTAAATGTTAGCTGGTCGGCATCCGGCCCTAAAAACTGCTTTTTCGGCTTTTTGCCTACTCTGGAATGGGAAGCCCAGCGCCCCTTTACGGTCCGCTGCATCTTCTTGAAATTAAGGATTTTTGCGTCGCTGGTTTCAAATACGACGGTTTTCCCTATATGTCCTATGGCCATTCAACTACCCCCTTCCCTACCCCTACGACCTTCTCTAAATCTGCGATCCTTTTTTCGTGGTCGTGGAGCTTCAGCAGAAGTTTCTCCGCCTCTGCGTCCTGGTGGGTTTCGCTGCCATCTAAGGAAGCTATGACGGTATGCTCCGCCGCTATGGTCAGTACGCCGTCCTTATAATTGATATAGGCTCCGCCGCCCAGATCCTTGTGGAAGGTTCCGGGGTTCCCCGCTGCGTTGTATTCGTTCCAATAGGTCCCTAAGATGATTCCCATCTCCCCGCCGTTGCTCAAATGCATAACGACTACTTTTGCCCCCAACTGCGGCAGCTTGTATTCTTCGTTAAAGGTGGCGTAGGGTAATAGCTCCGTGACCTCGCCGTCCCGGTCCTCAAATATTACGCTTACCATTCCCGTTTCCGGGTCTACGCTGCTTACGGTCCCGATCCTGTTTCCTCCGTCGCTCATCCTCTGCCTCCTATGCTTTCTTAAGGCTTTCTTTTCCGCACCAGCCGTACCGCGTCCCGCCCTTGCGCTTCGCCACTCCGTACTGGTACTTATAGCCGCTTCCTAAAATCTGCGTTATATACATTGTCATGTTGCTGCACTGGTTCGCCTTGCCTCCGTTGCCTCCCCAATAAGCCGGCCCGTTTACGATAACCTTGTCGCCTACTGCGAGGGTTTCTCCGGCTGCTGGCTGTGCGGTTGCGGTCTTGGAAGCGACCGCTTTCTTCTGTCCCTGGTATTCCTTCATGACGGTTGCCTTGCTTATGCGCTTCTGGCACTTGTGAAGCTCCAGCGCCATGGTGTAGGCTCCGTCCGGGCTTATGTTATGCGTTACTTTGTCCACAAAGTATTTCCCGGAAAGCTGGTAAAGCCCTTTTATATTTACCGTGCTTCCGGCTGCGATCCGGTTGTTCGCCATGATGGTTATGCTCATAGTTACCGCCTTTTCGTTCTCGGCGTTTACCTTGGCGCAGGCTTTTAGCTGGGCTTCCTGCAGGCTCTCGACCTTCTCGTTAATGTTAAGTATTCTTTTTCCGCTTCCGACTACGCACTTCATTTCCTTGTCGTCTTTACCGGAAGTATACTTTATCTGTGCGCCTGTGTACGTCCCGACCAGGGTGGTATTGTATGACCAGTCCTGCAAGTCTGCCTTTTTCAAGGTGGCCACTGGTTTCCTGGATTCAAACTGTCCCTTGTCGTAGATAACAATCTTTCCGCTGTAAATCTTGATAGCCATCCCGTAATCCTGGCATACTTTCGTTAAAAAGCTGCTGTCAGCCTCGTTGCTCTGCTCTATGGTTCCCAGCTTTATCGTCCCCCCGGTGTACTGCAGCTTAAGGTGGTACTTTTTGGCGACCTCCGCCGCCACCTCCTTAAGCGTTGCTTTCTTCCAGGTCTTACTCCGGGCCGTGCTTCTGAAAGCATTACCTTCCGGGACGGATACTCCGCCAATGGTACAAGTAAGCTCCGGGCCGGTATAGCTCAAATCGTCAAGGCAGAATTTTCCGCAATAGAAAGTTTTCTTTTGCCCTGCCTTGTCCCAGCTCTTTTCAATGATTTTTGCTGTCAACTTATCGCCTTTTTTTGGCATCCACTTGTTTGCCCAGCGCAAGTCTATATTTGTTAAGGTTATGCTTACGGTGTCGCTTTCCCCGGATGCCGGGTCGGTGTAAGAAAAACCTTCGTTATATTCCGCCATGACGGCGGCGGGATGTTTGCTTGTCCCGCCGGCCTTCTTGGCTTTCTGGTAGGTCACGCTTACGCTTGCCTGCCTGGGTGTTTCTTTGTTCATTCGTCGTCCTCCGCTTCGTCCTCGCTGCTGTAATCGTCGTAAGGATCTTCGTCCTCATCTCCGTCGTCCTCCGCCCCGGTTCTCCATGGCGGCAGCTCGTCGCTTTCCTCGTACCATGGAATACCCGGCGTATTTAAGACGGTTCCTGCTGAAAAGACTAAAACGTCCAAAAAGGGGTAGTTATTCGCCATAAGGAAGGCGGCGTATTCCTCGCCGCCGTATACCTTATAGGCTATTTCGTCCCAGGTTTCCCCCTGTATCGTGGTATATGTTTTCGCCAACTTTACCACCTCCTATAGCTTCCGCCTCTGCTGATCCTTCTCGTATTGTTTCATCAGCTTGTTAAATTCTGCCTGGCTCATGCGGTCGGCCTCTGCGATTTCTTCCTTCCCGGCGCTTCCGTAAAGGTTATAGACCGGGCTGTACTGTATCGCAGGTCCTCCGGCTCCGGCAAGCTCCGGCTGTCCGCCGCCGCCCCCGGTTCCTATTCCCTTCAGCTTTTCAATAAAGGCGTCAATAAGGGAAGCTCCGCCGCTTGCGGCGATTGCCTCGTTTAAAATCTCCTTCATTTTCGCCCATAGCGTATCAAGGGGCAGAACTGCCTCCGGTCCCGCTTCCCCTACACCCTGCATTCCTGCTGGCGTGTTAAATATGGTCGGCTGGTCGAAAATGCCGCCCAGGGCGTTCCAACTCACTGAAAAGTTCGGAACGCTTACGCTTCCGCCGTCGCCGTATGATACGGAACTTGTGGAAACATTTATAACGGGGATCCTCGGTTTCGGGATCGTTATGGTCATATTTTCAAATGCTGCTTTTACCGCGCTCGCTGCGGAGCGGGCTGCGTCTGTGACGGTCGTTGCAAGGCGCTGCATCGCCGTCTGTGCGCTTGTGTTTGCTTTGTTCCATCCGCTGTCTAAAGCGGTGTTTATGTCGTTCCCCAGGGTCGTTGCCGCCTGGGATACTGCCTGGCTATTTCCGGTCATTCCCGTTCCTATGGCTGTCGCCCCGTCGGTTCCTGCCGTTGTAAGCGTTGCCGTAAGTCCAGAAGTATCTACCGCCAGCGCACTGGTGTTTATGGTGGTTCCAGAAAGCCCGGTATTAAGTCCGGTCGTAAATGCTGTCGCCCCCTGGGTTCCGGCTGCTGTCATGTTGGTGCTGATTGCCCCTGCATCCAAAAGCCCGCTTGTGTCTACTGGGGTAGCAAGTCCGGCGCTGAGGCTGGTGTTTAATGCCGTCGCCCCGGTCATTCCCATGTTGGTCATGTTGGTGCTGAAAGCCGCCGTATCAAGCCCGCCGGATGCCATGCTTTCGGTTAAGCCTGTAGAGAAGGCCGTCCCCGCCTGGGTTCCGGCTGCCGTCGCCCCACTGGTGTCCATTCCGCTGAAAGCGTTTGTTGCCATGCTGTTGGCTGCCGCCGTTACCGTTCCGGCGTTACTGCTAATACCGGATGCATAACTGTCCACAACTGCCGCGCTCTGGCTGGAAGTGTCCGGGATGTCAACCTCTCCGCCTGTGAATAGGCTTTTAATCGCGTTCCACAAGCTCTTTCCGGTGCTGAGTATTCCGTCAATCAAGCCCTTAATAATCTGGATCCCTACGTCAAGCCAATTTGTAGATAAAATCGTATCAATGATCGCCCCTACAAGCTGGGGTATTGCCGCTATAAGCTGCGGTATTGCCTGGATTAAGCCCGTCGCCAGTGTTATAACAATCTGGACGGCTGCCTGCACAATGTTCCCCAAATTCGCTATAATTCCCTGGATAAGTGAAATAATTAGCTGTATGCCGCCTTGTATAATCATGGGCAGCATCTGGGTTATGCCGGAAACAAGGCTTATAATAATCTGTACGCCCATCTGTAAAATCTGGGGCAGGTTAGAAAGTATTCCCTGCGCCAAACTCAAAATAAGCTGTATTCCCATCTGCAGAAGCTGTGGAAGCATGGAAACTATGCCTAAAACCAAATTTCCTATAAGCTGAATAGCTGCGCTTATAAGCATGGGGGCGTTCTGTCCTATGCTGTTTACAAGTGTCTGAACCAACGTAAGGGCCGTCGATATAACCTCCGGCAATCGCTGTATAATGCCGTTTACGAAGTTTACTATTGCCTGCGTTCCGGTACTTATAAGCTGCGGAAGCTGTGCGGTCATGCTCTGCACGAACTGGGTCAATATGTCGATTCCGGCAAGTATGACCTGCGGAACCAGGGTAAAAAGCCCCTCGACAAAAACGGTAATAACTTCCGACGCTGCCGTTGCCAATGCCCCGGAGTTGTCTGTTATCCCGCTTATGAAATTCTCCAAAAGGTCCACGCCCATGCTTACTACCTGAGGGGCGTAGTCCGCTATGGTGTTTACTACCTCAGCCATGCATCCGCCTACCGCTCCGACCATGCCCTCCATGCCGCCGCTCTTGTACGCCTCGGAAAGCTCCCCGACCATGCTGGTGGCTAACTGGGTCATTTCCCTTAAAGGTCCATTAAGGTCCTGGTATATGCTGATTCCCAAATCGGAAAGACCGGACTTCAAAATGTCAATATCTCCGTTAAGGTTGTCAAGCTGAATAGCGTACATATTTTCGCAAGCTCCGGCGCTGTTCTCAATCGAAGCGGACAGCTCGTCGAAACGGTCCGTACAATTTGCAAGCATGGCGTTGGCCGCCGTAAGGTCGGTCTTATTGAACAGCGTCGAAAGTATGGTGTCTTTCGAGGCGTTGTCCATCCCGTCCATGGCTCCCTGCAAATCCTTAAATACGTCGTTAAGGCCGCGCATATTCCCCTGGGCGTCGTATACGTCAACACCCAAAGACTTAAGCGAAGCCGCCGCCTTGTCCGTCGGGTTCTGCAGGCTCAATATAATATTTCTAAGGTGTGTACCTCCTTCCGCTCCTTTTAGTCCGTTATCTGCCAAAATTCCGAGGGCTGTGTTAAGCTCCGTCGTTCCCCCGGCGAGTCCTTTTGCCGTTCCTCCTACAGTCAGAATAGCCTCGCCCAACTGGGCGACGCTGGTGTTCGCCTTGCTGGCTGTCTGTGCCAACTGGTCGGAGAACTGCGTAAGGTTCGCTTCTGTCGCCTCAATGCCCAGGGCGCTCATGCTGTCCGTTACCATGTCGCTGGCGGCCGCCAGGTCCATGGCTCCCGCCCCTGCAAGTTTTAAGACGGTCGGCAGTGCCGTCGCCGCCTTGTCCGCGTCGTAACCTGCAAGGGCTAAATAGTTCAAGGCTTCCGCCGCCTCCGTTGCTGAGAAGGCTGTGCTTGCCCCGCACTCCCTGGCGGCGTTCTCCAATGTTTCAAAAGCCTTTTGCCCCTCCGCCGTGGTCTTGTCAATCAGCATGGTGGCGGCGACCTGGCTCATGGCTCCTTCAAATTCCCGACCGGTATTTATGGCAGCTATGCCCATAGCCCCTACGGCTGCGGCTGCCGCCGCCGTGGCGGAAGCGACCGTTTTGGTAATGGTTCCCAGCCCCTTGGTGGCCTGGCTTAATGCGCTTTTGAACGAACTTTCAACCTTGCCCGCTATTTTTATAGCGATCTCCATTTCCTTACCGCCGCCCGCTGCCATAAATCTCCGTCACCTCCTTCGCTATTTCTATCAACTCAAAAACGGACAGGCTTTCCAATGCGTCTAAGCCTGTCCGCAGAATAATTGATAGGTGTATGGTTAATTTCCGAAGGCTGGAGCCGTCTGTTGGCTTTAGTCCTCGCCGTACAAAAAATTTGTTACCCGGTTCTTGATCTTAAGTGCCTCCTTCGGCGGAAGCGCCTTAAAAAATTCCACGGGCTTACCGGAAGCCCTGGCGGAAATAAGGCAGGCGTATTCCAGGGACATCTCCGGCAATACGTTCACTGTTCCGCCCCTCTCAATGGTCTTATTTACCGCGATCATGTCCGCTGCGCTCAAAGATTCCAGCCCGCTCAAATCTACGCTTTCATAGCTTACTCCCTCGAAGGTAAAAGGCTTCTTGAAGAATACCAGGAAAGGGTTGTCCTCCATCTCCTGCTTTCTCCTTGCCTCAACTGCTGCCGCCTCTGCCTCTGCTGCCTGGGTTAAATTCTTCTCTTTTTCCATCAACACATTTTCCTCACTTTCTCTAATAAGTCTTTGCCGTGTACCTTGTAAACGAAGTTGAGCTTATCAAGCTCGATCTCCGTCACGTTGTCGATCTCAATCAAAATATAAAGGATCTCCAGCTTAATGCTGCTTGCGGTTCCGCTGCCCTGCTTCGCCTTACCGCCCGTAAGCCCCTTATTTTTTCCACGGACTACAATCCGCATGGGCTTGAAAGCCGTTGCGCCGCTGTCGTTTACGGTGTACTGGATCGATCCCCTCAAAGTAACCGTAACGCTTGAAATATCGTCCGAAAGGATAAACAGGTCCTTGTCCATCTGCCGGAACGGGATTTCTATTTCCATGCTCTGGAAATGCCCCACGGTCGGATCGTCGATCTCGCCCAAAATGCCGGGGCCGCTTAATGTTTCCGTTAAGCTCTCAAAGTCCGGCAGGGTCACTTCGTCGGAAATGCCGACCAGCTTCGTGCCGTCCTTGTATACGTTGAAAGAATTGATTTTTGAAGGAATGTTATACAATCTTATTCACCTCCTAAAGCTGCTTCCAGCATGGTCGGGTCAAACTCCAATACGTTCAGAATATCCTCCGCCGGGGTGTACGGCGCCAGGTACTGGTGAAACTGGATTTTCCCGTTTAAAATGTCCGTGATCGGGTTCTCGTCCTCGCTGTAGGTAATCCGTGCGCCAGCGCACTTCCCCTGTGCGACGTAGGAATTGCCCCGGATGTTCTCTGCGTCGCAGATACTCTGGATAAGCCGGGGATCCGCCGGGTCGTCTACCTTCTGGAAGTAGCTTAAAATAAAGCTGTTTCCCCACCAACTGAAAAAGCGGCGGCAGCAGAACCAGCGGTCTTTCGGATCCGTCGTCATGGGGTAGGCCGCGCTGTTGTTCCCCCAGGAGCGGAAGCCGTTAAAATTGATCGCCGTGGAAACTCCGAAGCTGTTTACCAGGTTCGCCTGTTCCTGGTCTATTACGATCTCGCTGTCCTCGTCGTCGTCCAAACAAAGCCCGGTGATGGGGATTGCCTTATTGCTGGCTGAAAGGTTCGGCACGTCGTCGTTGCTGGCATCGACGTAGGCGATCAATGCTGAATAAAGGGCGCTGAAATAATAAACCTCGTCCCCGATCCTTACCTTGGGCCATACCACCGCCATATGCTCGCTTACAAAGCCGGATTTCTCCTTTACGGTCTTTACGTCCGTATACTTCGTCGCCCCCTCTGCGGTGCTGTCCAGGTCGGTGATGCATTCGCAGGTGAAAAGCCCGTTAATATTAAGGCACTTCGCCGCCATGACCGAAGCGACCGCCGGGTCCTTGGAATATCCCGGCGAAGTAAGAAGCCCCGGTGTCATTCCCAAAAGCGGGTAAACCTGGCGCACAAGCTCCAGGCCGCTCTCCTTCCCGGTGCTTACGTTGTAGCCGCCTATGATATCCTTACTTGTTACCTGGGACGGGTCGATCTTGTCTGCGGAAACGCTTAAGGTTGTCGCCTCTGCTCCGGCTCCGGATTCCAGAAGGGTAATAACTGCGTAGCCGTCGTCGTCAAAGCCTGTAATATAGTCCACGTCCGCCTGCAGCGTCGTTTCTCCGGCCTCTACGACAAGGGTATCCAGCAGTATTCCCTCAATGCCTACGGTTGCCTGTAATGCGTCTACCTGGCAGGTCGTTTTCGGGATCTCCGTCTTATGTTTCTTTGGGTCAAGTACGTTGATCAGCGCAATCGGCGCAACTGCGAACTTCTTAAATGTTGCGCTTATGCTCTGGTTCAAATTGTAATCTTTCAAATTGTTAGAATATCCTACCGCCGCGCTTGCCTCCGGGAAACTGTAGGCGATCTTCACTATGTTGGTAGCCTTATAGGGATCCTCTGCCAAATTGACCGGGGAAACGCCTACTACTACCTGGAAAGCCGCCGTACCAAGGATCGGGGCTGTAAGGCTTGTAGGGTTTTCTAAAATTCTTACACCATGGTTGTAAGCCATCTTTTATCTCTCCTTTTCTTCTTATTTTCCGCTGGCTCTCCGGTAAAGGATGCTTAATGCGCTTCCCTCCTTCGCCAGCTCTGCGCTTGCCTTTGCCAGCTTCTCAACCGGAACGACAAAGGAATTAAAAAACGGATGCTCCTTAATCTTTTCCTTAAGGGCATCCGGCAGTCCGGCGTTATATGTGGTATACTGCTTCGCTCCGGGAATATCCGGGCCAATATAGACCACGGTTTCCGCCTCCTGCGTGGCCGGTGTAGCTTTTGCTTTCCCGGTCGCTTTCTTTGCTTCGCTCATGAATATGGATCCTCCCTTCTTACTGCTGCAATCTCAAAAGCCAGGTTTACGCCCCCAAAATAAAAGGGGTAGGATTCTTCGTCCTGCAGGGTCCACAAAATGGGGTACTGTATCGTATATTTCCCGTTAAGTACCGGGAACTTTGCGAACCTCTCATAAATCTTGGCTATTATGTTTAAAATGTCCTTATGTCCCTGCTTGTCATAGTCCGGTTCGTAAATTCCCATAAGCAGGGTAAGGTTTACTTTCTGGGCGCTGTTCTCGTCCTCGATCTCCCCGTCTGCAATCCGTACCAAAATATAAGGGTATGGGTCAGGGGCGGTCTGTTCTTCCGCCAGCCCGTTCTCCAAAAGTTCCGGGGCTATTTCTCCCTGGTCCAATGGCTCCGGCATAGGCAGAAGCTGTTCAAAAATATTTATGCTGACTCTTTCCCCCTGGGGGTTCTTAAGCCGAAAATCCGAAAGAATTTTCTTAAGCTCGTCCGCCAGCTCGCTCTGCAGAAATGCTGCGACCATGCCTATCCTCCTAATATCTTCCTAACCTGTGCATTTACGTTCTGCTTAAGGTTGTCTTTAATATGCGGCTTTACTATGCCGTATACCCGCTTTTCGTTCCCCAACATAACCGGGATAGAGTTTGCGGAAAAGGACTTAATAGGCAGCCTTGCGGCTCCGCGCCTCTGGGCTACTGCTACATGGCCGCTGGAAAACTTGGTAACGAAAGCCTTAAGCCCTCCCATCTCCAGGGGCTTCATCCCGCCTGCCTTAAGCACCTTCGCTTTTACTACGTCCGGACGGTTCGCTCCGGTCCTCATGGTGGCCGGGCTTACTTTGTAATCCTTAAGCCCCATAACTCTGCCCGTTGCCTTTATGGTCGCTTCCAGCCTCGCTGGGGTGGCGTTCTTTATCTTCATGGCCTTATTGAAGCGCCCGGTTTTTACGGTATAGGTTTTCTGTGCCTCGTCCGTCAGTTCTTTCCGTGCCTGCTTGGCTGTCTGGTTGAGGGCGTTCTTAAGTGCTTTCGGGGCCTCGCTTTTCATCTTCCCCAGTTTCTTCTCAACCTGTGCCAGCATATTCCGGTCGTAGCTTATTTCGATCAACTCTTATTCGCCTCCAAATGCAAGGAATACACGCCGCCCTCGTTCAAGCTGTCGGTAACGATAAAGGTTGCGCCGTCTATCTTGACGGGCTTGCCTACTCCCGGAAGCGGGCCGAAGTCTAAGGCGCTGACATATACAAGCGTTTGCTTTTTGTATATGCCGTCCATGTTGCTTTTCATCCGCTTTTCCCTCTCCGTAAGCTCGTTATCGTCAATAATGATCAGCATTGTTTTTCCGTTGACCGTGTGTTCCTCTCCAAACTCTGCCGGGTTAAGAAATACCGTTTTTACGTCCTGCCTCAGAAGCTCCTTAAATGTCAGCGGCTTACGCACTGCTTTTCCTCCTTCCTTTGGTCGGTTCCGGCTGTGCGCCCCTCGTTTTCCTGGACGGCGGTTTTCCCACTAAATCCTGCTCCGCTCCGGCGGAAGGGTAAGCATCACCGGGAAGCCCTGCGGGGGCGGTTGTCTGCCTCGCTTTTGCGCTCCGCTTTTTGGGTTCCTCCGTGTCCTTCCATATCGCCGTTCCGTTTCCGATCCATACTTCTACAAGCCCGGCGTTATGTGTCGGCAGCTCGTCGCCCGGCTCATAGTTCTGGCTTTCAAAAAGTATGGGGAAAACGGCTATAAGCTGTTTCATCAGCCGCCCAACTTTACCAGGATAACGGTATCGCTTGCGGCTGCTGCCTGAGCCGCATACCCTGCCAGCGGCGTGTCGTCGCCCTTGGTGTCGGTGATGCCGGTCCCGTCAAAATATACCTCCGTTCCCATCTCAATGGCTCCAGTTGCGGTCTTGTCGATCTCAAAAACGCCTGTAACTACAAGCGATCCCAGCTCGCCGGGGAGGATATCCGTCCCGGCGACGCCAATATGGGAACCGAAAGAAATGACCGTGTTTGCCTCGATCTTTGTGTCCGTATTGTTCTTATAGTCGAGGGTTTCCCCTCTCTGCCAATATGCGGCTTTACTCATGGCTTTTAATCCTCCTTATCTCTTATTCTGCTGCGATCTTTTCTCCAGGGTTCTTTGCAATTCCGCGGAAGTCCCTTACGGCGATTCCCCAGTCAAGGTAAATATCCCACTGGAAGCCCAAAACACCCGGCGTTTCCATCCTTCTTACGGTCGGGGTTTCCTGCCCGTTCAAGTAGTCCACCTGGATATGTTTTGCGCTGGCGGTGTTTGCAACCATAAACCACGGCACTTCCTTATCCCCTGCCAGGGCGTTAAGCACCGGGGTCTGAATAATATTGATCGGGTAGTTGTACAGCGGGTTGATATCGTTGTTATTGCTGCCTACTACCTGGGTGCTGTGAAGAATGACCGCCAGCTCAAACTCATAGCCAACAGGCACAATAATATGCTGCGGGGTAATGTAAATAGCTTCCCCGAACTGGTCGCGCTGGTGCTGCATCTGCAGGATAATAGCCTGGATCGAAGCCTGGGTAGGCTTGCCGCCCTTTGCGATCAGGTTCCCGTGGTTCTTATGGAAAAGGTTTACGCCGTCGAAAATCGGGGCATTATTGTAAAGCAAGCTATAGACCTGCTTATCAATGGTTTTCTTTGCCGCTGCTGCGTAAAGCCCCGGAACCTCCGTTAAAAAGCCGATATCGTCGTTGATGAACGCCTGGCGGGTCATGCTGAATGTCCGCCCGTAGGTGTCCAGCTTGCGGTTCGGCAGCAGCTCCGTCCTGGGCTTATCCGGCTTAAGCTCGCCGTTTTCGGGAACCAGAAGGAAGTCGCCCATACCTCCGATCACGTATTCGTGATCCGCTGTGGTCTTGAAGTCCTTCAAGCTGCCCTTTGTGGTCCATGCCTGGAAGGTCGTAGGCACTGCGTTGTAAAGCTGCACAATGCTCTTTCTGATCGTGTTGTCAAGGATCGCCGGAAAGGCTGCCGTAGGGTTGTAGAACTGGCGGCAAAGCTCGCCGTACATATCGTCGGGCTGCATCCTCAAAAGCTGCATAGTGTCCCGCCCGTCCCTGCTCAAACACTCAATAGCAAGGTCGCGGAGGCTCATGGATCTAAGCTCATTCGCTCCGTCTGCCGGGGTGGCTACGGGTACGCCTGCCCGAAGCATAAGCGCGTCGGTTGCCCTCTGTCTGAAAGTTTCGTTTTCGTCCCTGGTGACCTGTACGCCCACAGGGCTTCCGGTCTGCCTCATGCCGTCAAGGATGGAACTGCGTACCTGATCCAAACTGGAACCGTTGCGGATATGCTCCGCCGGATCCACATCGAAGTCCCGGCAAAGTGCCATAATTTCCGTTACCCGGTTACGCTCCGCCTCGGTTGCGCTCCGCTGTCCATCTGCAGGTACTGTCTGCGGTGCGGTTGCCGGGGGTGGTGTCGTCTGCTGGGGATTCGCCGCCGGGGGTGCTGCTGCCGCTCCGGTTCCTCCTGCCAGCCCTCTCTCCTGTGCGTCGATCTCTGCCTGGGCTTCGTCAATCTCCCTCTGGAGAGCGTTAAACTGTGCCTGTTCTTCCGCCGTCAGCGCACGGTTGCCGTCTGCCTTGGCGGCGTTCACAATGGCCTGCTGCTTCAGCATGGCGGCTTCTCGTCTTTGTTTCGGTGTCATCTCTGTACCTCCTATTTTCTGTTTTTATTTATTTGAAGTTGTGCTTCAAAACAAGTTAAAGTTTCCGGAGCCTGCGGATTCCCTTTAAGCTCCCGCCCTACTCCCACGGTAGCGTCTGCTGGGACGCTTACTACGCTTATCTCGTAGGGCATCCATTCCCTTGCGACGTCGCAAGGACCGTTAAAACGTCCGTCGGTGGATATCTTCCCCGGCATGACTTCCTCAATCACACCAATCTTATACCCAACGGAAACGCCCTTGAGCGTCCCGCTTTTTACCTTCTGAAAAATGACCTCGCTTTCTTCGTCGCTGTCAAATTCTACCTCAGCCATGCCCCGCTGGTTTTCAATCCAGGCGCGGTTGATCTTGCCTATAACCTTATCCCGGTTATGGTTAAAAAGAAGGACTCCTATTGTGTTAAGCCGGGTAAGGTCAACGGCTGCCGGGTTATGGTCTAAAATCTCCTTACCCCAGAAACGCTCGTAAGGTTCTTCCGAAGAAAACGAAAGAATGAACTTCCGTTCATTCCCTTCCCCTTCCATAGCCCGGATTGTTGCCGAACTAAACGCCCTTATCTGGTTTTCCTTCTGGCTGTCCTTCGCCGCCGTCTGCGGCTGGCTGGTTGCCGTCCTGCTGCCCGTTCCCCGGCTGCTGCCCTGGTGGCTGGTTTCCTCCGCCCTGGTCAGTAGGTCCGCCGGGAACTGCTCCCGGTTCTGGCTTCTGCTCGTCTGCAGGTGTAAGCTCCGCTTCGGTTCTGTCAAATATAACACCTCCCATCTCAATGCCTTTTTTCCTGGCGTATTCTAAAACGGCGACGGTTTCGTCTATCTGCTCTTTCCAGTCCTTGCCGTTCTCCGCTGCGACCTGCTGGTATGTCTTTTGTCCGGTCTGCAGTGCGACCTTGGTAGCTGTGGCTTCTTTCGCCGGGTCGATCCACGGCTTCGGCGCCGCCACCCACTCGTGCTTAAAATATTTCTGCTTATCCTCCCAAAAGCCGGGGATATTGAATAAGCCGGAAAGGACGCCGGAAATTATGAAGGTTTCGTATACCTCGTCCATAACTACTTCCTTCAGCAGCTCTATGTCCTCTATGTAGGTCTGGCCGTCCTCAATGATTCCCTGCCTTGCGCTGCTGTAGTTGCTCTGGCTCATGTCCCGGCTGGTAGCCTCGTAGCTTAAGCCCTGCCCGGCTCCTATAAGCCGTTGCTGCAGCTTGATATAGCTGGCGGCATCCGTTGCCTGTCCGGTCGGGTTTACGACCTGGATCTCGTCCCCGGCGTTAAGCTCCTTTATCATGCCGGGGCTTATCCTTTTTCCGTCGTAGTCCTCGCGGGGCCTCCCGTCGCTTACTCCCACGCCCCTTGCAAAGTTCCCGGTTGTCGGTATGATCTTCTTTACGAAAACGGCAAGGCAGGCGGCTATGCGCTCCTTTACGCTTACCGCCGTCATAAACTCATTCGCGTCCCTTACCCTGGTAATGGTCGGGGCCAGGTCGCTCATCTCCCGAACCTGGGAAGGGCGGTCTTTCGTGAAATAGAAAATAATATCTTTTGCCGGAACATAGACGGGTTCAATCTGCCCGAAGCCGTCTACGTTATACTGGCGGATCCAGTAGCCCATGGGCTTGTTATAGGTGTTAAGCTCAATCCCTCCGACCACCCGGTGTTTCGGGTTGTGCGGCGCTGCCCGTCCGGTGTCCAGCTCGTCAACTTCCAACGCCTGCAACTTAAAGGGCAGCAGCCCTCCGCTGGTGTAGCACTTCTTAAAAAGGATTCCTCCGTCTACCTTCTTCCGGCGCTCCGCCATTCTAAGCATCTGGTTAAAGCTCTGCGTTTCGGTTACGTCGCAATTTTTACGCTTGCACCACTCTATCCAGGCTTCCTGTATCTGCTTATTAAGCGTTTCATTGCTGGTTCTTGCCCGAAGCGTGTAGCCGTGGCCTACTACATTCCGGCGGTATGCCCCGATCACGCTGTTTGCCATATCGCTGTTTCGCTCTAAGTCCCTGGCCCTGGCTCTTATGGTGTCCCGGCTGTAGCGGTCCGTTTGCTCTGCGCTCTGGTTATAGGCCACCCACCCGGCGTTAAGGCGGTCATAGCCCCCGGCGTCATAATGGCGCTGCTCGTCCAGGTACTGCCTCCATGCTTCCCTTCTGGCTCCGGCTGCCGGGGAAATGAAGCCGATTATATTGTCTAATACGTTTCCCACTTCTTTCCCTCCTATCTTCGGTCAAATACTGCGACGTAGCAATCGTCCAAAAAGCCCGGTGTACTTCCTGCGACCTGTGCCATAAGGTCGTTCTTAATCTTGTATAATGTGTTAAGGTCTGCCCGGTTAAGCTGCCGGGAGCCTATCTTGTAACTTTGCCCGCCTACGCATATAGCGTAAATAGCGTTATTTACTTCGGTAAGCATTTCCTGCGCTGTCATCTGTTCTTCCACCCGGTTCCCTCCTTCCTGCTATAGCCAGCTTTCGTTTTGGCTTATCCATTCTTCCTCCGGCGTGTACTGCTCTTTCTTCGGCTCCTGCGGTTCCTCCTGTATGTTCTGCAAGTGAAGCATACGGACGCCCAGGGTATCTGCTGCCGCCATGGCGTAGACTTCCGCGTCTAAATAATGGTTGTCCGCATGGCTGTGCTTTGGCACCCATTCAAGCCGCGGCTTGCTGTTTCCGTTTTTAACGAGGATTTTATGCTCTGCCGTTACCTGCTCGGCGTATTCCTCGTCGCAGCCCTTGTATACCATCCAGCTTCCGTTGCCGTTCTTCCGGTGCATCCTGCTGGCGATCATGTCCTTATACTTGCCGCCGTCAACGATAACAAGATCCATACCGTAAGCCTTGGAAGCGTCCTTATTGACGGTACTCAGCTTAAAATGGCTCTGCATGGGGTTGCTGGATCCTTTGGCCGGTTTCGCCCATTCTGCGTTCAAGGCGCAAAAATCGTATACGGAGTCTGCTTCGTAGCCGGAGTCTATGAGGCATAGGTTTACTATTGCAACGGCTCCGGACTCTGTCTTATATTCAAGGTTCATAATCTGCTCAACCTCTTTAAAACTGTAAGCCTGGCCGTGTGCTACGTTCTGGCTTGTCAAGAAGTCGCCCCAGGCTCTTATTGTCCAGTAAACGCTGTTTTCCTGTACGTCTACGCCTGCGGTAAGCAGCTTCGTCCAATCCGGCACGGTAAACTCTGCAAGCTCCGTCTGCCGCTCCATAACAAGGTCCTTGCTGGTCTTTAGCTTGGTATCTTCCCATGGTTCTGCAAGCCAGGAATTTACGAAGTTTTGTAGTTTCTCCGGGTCCGCCTTGCTGTCCATAAATTCCTTCGCAATTTCGGAAAACCGGACGAAGGGGCTATAAAGCGTATTTATCCAGAAACAAACCTTTTTTACAAAGCGGGTTGTTTGTCTTACGACCTCCCAGTGTCCCTTCTTTACTGCCTGCTGCTTCTGGGCATCCGTGATTACGCATCCGCACTCCTGGCAAACGTAAAAAGCAAACTCCGCCCGGTCTGCGTCGCTCAAACCCTCCGAGTCGTCTATCGGCTCAAAGTTCCCCAGCTTCTCCTTTATGGCATCCTCTCCGTATGCGTCCACAAGATCCTTATCTTTTCCGGGCCACTTAAGGTTGTCAAAGTGAAGCTCTATAAACTCCCCACAATGCGGGCAAGGTATGAAGTAATGCTTTTCTGCGTCGGCTCCTTCCTTGGCTTTCCAGATGTGGTTCGTCCTTATGGTCGGTGTGCTGGTCATATAGACTTTGCTGTTTCGGAAAGTCTTTGTACGCTCTTTTGCCAGGCTGATCGGATCCGCCTCTTTCTTGCTGGCTCCTGGGTACTTGTCCACCTCGTCAAGAAAAAGGTATTTCATGGCGAAAGAAGCAAGCCCGGAAGGGCTGTTACTCCAAACAAGTTTTATAAACATATCATCAAAGTCAAGCTCTAAGTTGCTGCTGTTCTTATCAAATTTTTTATAAAGGGTCGGGGCTGCTTCTATCATGGGCCTGATCCGCTTTTCTGAAACGCTGCCAGCCATGGTTTCCGTAGGGTATACAACTTCCACGGGGGACGGGTCCTGCTGGATAATGTAGCCCAGCATATTAAGCTCCGCCTCGGTTCCGCCACACTGGGTAGGCTTGCAAAAGTCTATTTCTTCCGTTTCTGGGTTTAGAAACTCATCCATGATGCCTACCAGATACGGAGTCCGGTCGTTGCTCCATGGCCCCGGTTCTGCGCTGGTCAAACTGGAAAGCACCCTGTATTGTTCCGCCCACTCGGATACTGCCATATCTTCCGGGGGATTCAAGTATTCAAGCGCGGATTTCTGGTATGCCTTGCATTCGTATTTCCGGAGGCGTAGCTGTTTAGGTTTTTGCACGGCGCTTCCCTGGCTTTTCTTCCCCCAGCTCCGGTGTATATCCGGCTACGACAAAAGCCCGAAGCATACGCTTTACTTCTGCGCTCATTTCCTTCTCCGCCTTGCGGGCTTCCAATGGCTCCAGCTTATCGCTTACTATGCTTACAAGCCGGGACGGTATGCCCATAGCGAACCGTTTGAAGGAAACGAAAAACTTTTGATAATCTAAGGCTACTTCCTCAACATCTATATATTTCCCGGCGGCGATCTCCGCCCTCATGCGGTGCATCTCGCCCTGGCTTTCCTTTAGGGCGATTTCTGCCTCCAGCTTCTGCTGCCTTAACTCCGTTTCCTTTTCGGACTTGCCCTTGCCGTATGCCTTGTCGGACAAATACTGAATATATGTTTTAATGGTCGGTACAAGCTCGTAACGCCTGCCCTCTCCGGGGACTTCGTCCGTCTTTATGATTCCCTCCTGGGTAAGTTGCTGCACCCTGCGGACGGAAACTCCGAAAATCTGGGCTATGATTTCAACCTTTACGAACTGCCCGCCGCTTGCTTTTTCCTCTGCCATTATGCTCCGCCCTCCCTCACTCTTACGGCCTTCTGGCCGGTGTATTCTTCCCAACGGTCTATAATAATATCGCAGTACTTTTCGTTAAGCTCCATAAGGTATGCGCTGCGGTTAAGCTGTTCGCAAGCGATCAGCGTCGTGCCGCTCCCTCCGAAAAAGTCAGCGACCGTGTCGCCGTACTTGCTGCTATTGGTAATAAGCCGGCCGAAAAGCGCCACGGGCTTCATGGTCGGGTGCATATCGCTCCGGGCTGGCTTCTTTTCGTACAAGACCGACGTGTTCTCCTGCAGGCGTTCCCGGATGCCCTCAATGTAGGCGACAAGCTCCGCTTTCTTCATGGCTGAAAAGTCTATATCATCTTCTATGAAAACGGTATCTTGTCCGCGCCCTCCGCCGAAGTAATGACCGCCGCCCTCCTTCCAACCATATAAGATCGGCTCGTGGCGCCAGTGGTAATCCTGGCGGCCTATGACAAACTGGTTTTTCTCCCAGATCAGCGTCTGCGCCTGGTAAAAGCCTGCCTCCTTCATGGCGGTTCGGAAGTTTATACCCTCGCTGTCGGCGTGGAATATATAAACCGAACAGCCGGGGCGGGCTGCTTCGTTGAAATTAGAAAACGCCTTATACAAGAAACTGTAAAAGGCGTCGTTGCTCATCCGGTCGTTCTGGATCTCGTTATTTGTCCGGGTGCGGTTCCGCTTATAGGAACGCTCCAGGCTCTTATCTTTGGTTTCGTAATCTACGTTATAAGGTGGGTCGGTGATGATAAGGTCGGCCGTTGCTCCTTCCATCAGCCGCTCAATGTCTGAAATGTCTGTAGCGTCCCCGCACATGAGGCGGTGGCTCCCCATCTGCCAAATATCGCCGGGGCGCGTCCGAACCTCCTTAAGCTCCTTCAGCTTCTCGTCCGGGTCATAGCCGTCGTCGTTTGCCTCCTGGGTAAGTTCAACGGCTGCAAATAGCTTTTCGATCTCGTCGCCTCCGAAGCCTGTAAGCCCCACGTTATAGTCTGCCTTATCCAAATCTATCAATAAATCCTTTAAGGCCGCCTCGTCCCATTCTCCGGTTATTTTGTTCAAGGCAATATTGAGAGCCTTTTCCCTGGTCTTGTCCATCTCAACCAGAATACAGTCCGCCTCTGTGTAGCCCAAATCAAGCATGACCGTGCGCCGCTGGTGGCCGCCTATGATGGTATTGTCTGCGTTGATAATAATCGGGTCAACGTAGCCAAATTCTTCTATACTGGCGGCTATGCGCTGGTACTCCGGGTCGCCCGGCTTTAATGCTTTTCGCGGATTATATTCCGCTGGTTTAAGGTCTGCAAGCTGTCTTTTTACCAGCTCCATAGTCCGTTTCCTCCTTCCGGTTCTGCCCTTGCGTAACGAAAGGCAAAATTTTTTTTCGATTTTATCGCCAAAAATACCGCGCCTTCCTCGCCCCGCAGGCCGGATATGGCTTGGTAAGTACCTACTGCGAGTTGTGCGGGTGGGCTTGCTGAACAGCGCAGCCAGGGGCTTGCCCTGTCGCCCTCTCTCTTTGCTTGCGTTGCTTCGGTGTGGTGCTGTATGCCTTGCCCTCTCTGCTTCAATGCTTGCTTGTGCTGTGCCTGCCTCGCGCTATGCTGTGCCATGGTACTATGTGCGCCTATGCCCTGGGCTGTGGTGCTTGCCCTTGTGTGCTTGCGCTGTGGCGTGGTGCTGTGCTTGTATGTATGCAATATAATAAGCCTATATTATGCCCTGCTATATGGGGGTATAGCTTTAAAAATTGGGCTTATTATAGGCTTATTATATGGGGGTATGCTTTTTTATTCCGTGTCCATGCTACTATATTAGCACACTTAATAGTCCAAAAGAGTCCGAAGTTTAAAAAACTTGCGAAGCCTTGTAAATGCTGGGCTTGTGGGCTGTATGGGGTTATGTTTCTATGTACGCTTTTCTCTGTGCTGTGCCAAATGAAGGGGTATAAAATACCCTCGTAAAATTCGCCTTGTAAAAATGGGGCGAAAATACGGGGGTATTATATGGGGGTATCATAGGGGGCTATATTTCAAACCTCTTTTTTATACTCCCTTAAAATCTGGCGTACTTTCTTATAGGTCAATAGCTTATCCAGCCCTTTGTCCTGGTAGGAAAAAAGTGAGCTTCGGCTTAAGTGCATCTCCTTCTCAATGGCCGCCCAGCCTTTGCAATCAATAAAGCGAAGCTCCAATACCATCCGCTCCGTGCTGTTTTCCTCCAAAAAGTCCATAATATCCATGACTTTCAAAAGTGCTTTTTCTACCCGGCTTTTTTGGTCCTCTATCCGGGTTTCAATCTCGCTCATGCGGTAAACGAAGGAAGCGGCGCCGGATCCGACTTTGTTTGTGCCTCCGTAATTTACCGGGGAATATCCGTAGCCGCCTATAGGGGCATCCATTTCCGCCCGGATATTTTTAAGCCGTCTTTCAAGCTGTGACCGCTTAATGCGTCCGGTGTAATACTGGTTTAAATACTCCTTAAGCGTTTCCTTGTCCTCGCTCTGTCCGTTTTTCCGCTGCTTGCTTTTCTGATCCATCGGCTTCGTTCTCCTTATTCGTTTTTTGCTCGGATCTGTCTAACTCAGCCGCTAAAAAGTAAACCTTGCCGCCGAAAACCTTAAGCCTGTATAGCTCCCGCTTTTTCTGGTCCCAGTCTGAAATGGGTATACCTCTTTTCTGCAGAATATCAAGGCTATTGTTAATTCCGGCCACCAATGTGGCAATAGGTAAATTTTCAAGCATTGCCTGCGCCTGCCTGGGGTCGTTTAAGTTCGGTCCCTTCGCTTTCCCCCGCATGGCTGCCCTCGCCTGTTTTCTGTTCACGCTTTTCCTCCTTCCTTCGCCGCTTCTCCTGTCGCCTCACGCTGGCGATTGCTGCTCCGGCGGTCGGATCCTTATATCCTTCGCTATTTCTCACTTGGCGGATCGCCTCCCTTGCGCTGAAAGTATACGCCGCCCCTGCAGGACTTCCACTCTCCGCTTTTGTCTGCAATCTTAACAAAGTTCTTAATTTCCAGCCCCTTTACGGTTACGCCGTCGGCTACATAATACCCTTCAAAATATCCGTGCTTGTCAATGCGTGTTATAACGACTTCCTGGTGGTAGCCGTTATCTGTTACAACGTCCCCAGCCTCGATCCGGCTCATCCGGACTTCTTTTTCAACAAGCGCCGCCTGTATGATCCGCAGGTCGCTGTCGGGAAGCTCCAAACCGTAAAGGCCGCCCGCTTTCTTGATATGTTTGTCAATCTCTTTTATAAGCTCCGCTTCTCTGCTCATGGTGTCCCTCCGATCTCTTTCTGTAATATTCTTGTTACCTCGTCCGGATATGTAACAACGTAGGCTTTCCCGCCTGCCGCCCTTATCTGCAGTATGGTGCGCTCCTGTATCTTGGAAAGAACGCCTATAAATGGCCGCTTTACCTCAAAGCCATAATACCGGCCGTTTACTACGGCGCAAATATCCGGGATCCCCTGGCGGCTGTATGGTCCGGCCGCCGCTTTCCAAACGAAGGAAGAGGGTATAAGTTCCCTTATGTGCTTTATGATCTTATCCTGGTAATAACTTTCTTTTGGCAAGTGCGCCCGCAGGTACTTCTCCGCCTGTGCGGTCGTCTGGCAGGATATATCCTTCGTAGCCTTAAGGTACTTAATGACCTCCGCCTTGGTTTTAAACTGTTCAAAATCAATCATCAAAGCCTCTACTTTCTTGCGACGTCGCAACTGTTACCGTTGTACTTGTCGTAAATGGGTTCCAACTTCTCCAACATCTCCATGGTGGCGTTGGCTATAACCATCTTTTCCTGCATCTCCAGCTTGCCCTTGTTTACCTTCTTAAGCCAGGCGTTAATCTGCTTCATTTTCTGCTCCGTCACGGCCCTCACCTCCTATCTTCTCAAACTCCGCCTCGTAGGCTTTCTTTTTCTTCTCCAAATAATCAAGAATAACGGCGATTAGCTCCGGCTCTGCGTCTATCTCTATTCCCCGTGCAAATTCGTAATGAGGCATTACAATAACCTTTTCTTTTTCAAGCCTCAACTGAAAGAAGCGGAGAAGCTGCCACCCTGCGTTATGGTCGCCGCCGTCTTTCTTCAGCTTCCCTTTTGCTATGGAGTCCCCTACTTTTTTCGTAGAAAGCCCCTGCTTAATCCTTGCGATCAGGTCCCCGTATTTCTGTATTTCCTTGTTAATCTCCGTCGCCTTGTCATATTGCTCTTTAGTCACTGTTTACCTCCTATCCCAGTACAATGTGAAGCCGCCCGCCCCTGGTTCCGGCCGTGGCCGGTTCCCTGCAAACATAGCCTCAAACAAAGAACTTGTAAGCCGGATCGCTTCCTCCGAGTTCCCGGTAAGCTGCAGCATCCGGTTGTATGCCGTAAAGTATTGAAGCGCCAGGGTGTTGGCTCCGTCTATAATATCCTTATCACTCATTATCTCCGTCCTTTGCAAATACCGCCTCTATGCTGGCCCTTATGTCTGCCAGCTTTTTGGCTCCGATCCCCTTGGTATTTTCAATCGCTTTCATAATTGCCGTAATGTCAACGCCTGGGACGCTCTCTCTGCCGTCCTGGTAGCCGCTCTTATATATGTCTGTGCAGAATTGTTCCATCTGCTGGTGGTCGAAAGCCTTTATAGATTTATATCTCGCCCTCGTAATCAAGTATTTATTGCCTTTTCTATTTCTGTTCATGATCTGCCTCCCCACTCTGAAACAAAACGATTTACAATAGCTTCCTTCAAGGTTTCGTTGTCGCTCCTGGCGATTCTCAATTCCTCCTTAATCTGCGCCGCTTCCTTCTGGGCCTCCTTTGCCTGGTTGCCTAAAAAGCAATTTTCCGCCGCCAGCTTCTGTAGCTCTTTCTTCTGGTTTTCTATGATCTGCTCTTTAGTCAATCCTTCCATTTTCCCTTCCATGCGCTGCCTCCTTTATGTATAATTCGCCGTTGCGGATCTGGACGTTTTCTCCGAAGTTCCATAAGCCCTGCTTTCCGGATACTGGTATCGGTGTTTTGAATAGCTGCGGCTTCTCAAACCTCCAGGCATACCGACCGACCGTGAAGTCGCCGTATGCATATTCTTCCGGGCAAAGCTCTTTTATAAAGTCGTGGTATTCCTGATCTATCAGCTTGCAATCCGTCAAAATTGCGGAACCGATTATAGCTCCGGTCTGCAGTTTATCAATACGGCTTGTTATGCCTGCCTCTTGAAAATATTTAAGCTCATTCATTGGAATGTGTAATAAAATTCCGCTGTGATCGGACTTTGCTGCGTGGATTAATATCTCGCCCCGGTAATTCGTCCGCCAGCTTCTCGTTTCGTCGTGCTTCTTACCCTCCGCCAAAAGCTGCGCCCAGGGCTGCCAAACGGTTATAGCTTTCAATTTTCTACATCTCCTTACTCATAATCTTCCGGGGGTAATATTGCCGTTGCCTCTATGCTTTCGCACTGCCCCAACTCTACGCCATAGCTGTTGTATATAGTGACGTTGCTTCCAACTATCCGGATCCCAAAATATGGGCAGTGTCCTTCGTCGCAAATGCTCCAGCTATGCCCGTCTGGCCTGCGGTCGTCCCTATGGCATACCATTTCCATGCGTGTGTGGTCGTCCTGGTATGCGTAAGCTAAACCGCTGAAAGGGCATAACGGCTGGAATATATTAAACTCCATCCTACTCACCCGCCTCTCCTATCGCCTCAGCCTCCTGGAAGTCGCACCCTTCGTTCTGGCCTGCCTGGGTCTTGCCCTCATCCGTGAGCCATGCCCGGTTGTCCTTCTCGTCCTCCAAAAGTGTGCTTGCCTCCTGGTCCGCTTCGTGAAGGGCAAGTATAAGTGGGTATTTGCTCATAGCCTGGGTAAGCTGTAAATGCAGCTCCTTCGGCTCTGAAAATCCCATGTGCCAGCGGATGGCGAAGCGTTCCGGGCCGGTAAGCCTCATAAACTGCTCAATCATCATAACGCTCTTTTCTCCGTGTCCGTATGGCACCCGGTCGTCTACGGTGTAGCAGGGAACCGATTCCCAAATGAAAGCCCCGGCGTTATCTTTCTTTACCTGCCAACGCTCCGCCGCCTTTACCTTCTCCGGGTCATAGGTTTTCTGGTTCTTAAAATCGATCTTGTAAAAATGCGTTTTGCAAAGGTCGTGAAGCAAGGGGCAAATGATAAGGGCATCTTTCCCGGCTGCTGTCAAAATGTCGTGCCATACGGTGTCCGCCTGGGCTTTCCTCTGCAGGCACTCGTACACGTTGAGGCTGTGCTGCAGTAAGCCGCCCTCGGTGCTTAAGTGGAACCGGGTAGAAGCCGGAGCCGTGTAAAAGTCGCTCTTGTCCCGGATGTACTCCAGAAGCTGGGGCATCCCTTCCCGGTCTACCTGGCTTAAAAGTTCCTCAAATTTCTTTACGTTCTCCTGTCTGTTCATGCTTATCCTCCTTTTGCTCGGTTGTTTTATTCATCTTCCTGCCATTCTTTACTGCCTACTATAACGCCTTTTGTTATCGGGGCTTTATGTGGTGGGCATGGTATGTTGTGCGCCCAAAGCTCCGGCTCAAATTTTTGTAGCTTTTCCGCTTTATCCCTTATACCCTTTACGCTCTTAATGCAGTCCGCTATAATAGCCGCTATAAAAATAACGGTTATGCAGATAATCAATAATGCCCATGTTCTTTCCGTCACTCTTTCTTCCCTCCTTCCTTTTTTTCTGAAATGAAAATCAATATTGCCGCCCCTGGGGGCTTCTCTTTGCTTATCCACCCGCCCGCCGCCTCGTCGTAGAACTTATCCACAATATCGTTGTAAATAAGCGGCGGCTGTGGATTGTCCGGGTCCCAGGAAGGCCCGGCGGCGTAGAGGCAAGTGTGGCGGTCAAAGTATGCTTTATATATCCCCCCTACTTTCCGGCGGTGTTCTTCGGCAATCCGTTTTATTTTCTCTAAGTCAAATTCCCGGAAAGCTGCCCGCCCGACCTGCCTGCCGATCTGTGCCTCCTTAAATGCCTGGTTAATTTCAGCTATGACCTGCTGCCCCTCGTCGTCGTTTCGTACCTGCAAGCCGTCCAGAACGAAAAGCCTTAAATATTCCTCTAATTCCTCCTTAAGCTGCTGCTTCAATTTCTCAAACGACTTTTTATACTTCCCGGCCAATTCTTCCGGCGGTACAAGCGTTTTATTTTTTCGGTATTTTTCAAGCGTTGCCGCCGCTTTTTCAAGGGCTTTTTCTGCTTTTTCCGTGGCCGCCCACCTCCTTCCGCCTAAATTTCCTTACGCCTTTTTGTTTTTGCATGGCGTAATGTGATAAACTCTGAATTTATAAGGGGTTCTTTTGATTCCTTACGCCTTACGCCTATTTTTTGGAAATATACCGTTACTTTTAAAAAGCGCACGTTTTTTCTTTACCTTTTTACTTCTGCAATAAGCCTATATAATAGGCGTAATGTCGTAAGAATATATATAATAGGCTTAAAAAGCCGCTTGTTTTCGGGGTTTTCTTCCTTACGCCTAACCTTACGCCTAACCTTACGCCTATTTTTTAGGCGTAAGGAAATAAGTATAGTTAATATGGCAGTTCTGCTTCTTCCTCGTCGAAGGGCGACTTTGTGTCAAAGCCTAACTGTTGCCACTCGTCCGCTTTCGATTTTTCCTCAATGCCTGCGGCTTCTGCCGCCTCGTCCTCGTCTAATGGATCAACAGGTTTTGAAAATCTCCCTAAATCAAATTCAACAAAGCGGCTCGTTCTGTTATCAAACCATTTTCTTATGCAGTATTCCTTGCCGCCGTTTGCTTTTGGTGTGCTGGTTATTATGTTCTTATCCGCTAAATATTTCATAGTTTTCCGGGGGCTATATCCGGCCTTGGTTAATGCCTGGTTAAGAAGTGAAGGGAATATATAGGCCTTGCTCTGGTCGTGACTTATTGTCCCCAGGCACGTCCCGATTGCCTTGTCCCCGAACTGGGCGCGGTTGCTCAATATCCAATCTACTATAAACTGGGTGGCGTTTTCGTTTACGTCGCTTACGCCTGCGGCGAGCTGCTCCTGTATAATCGCCTTTGCCATCCGGACGGCTCTCTCCCAGGATTCGTTCCGTATTTCAAGCGGTTTTTTACGATTTCCGGCGTTTTGCTCCGGTAAATCGTCATTTTGTTCCGCTTCGTTCCGGTTTTCGTCCGTTTCGTTCCCAAATATCCAGGTATCTATAATCGCATCCGCAAGGGCGACCGCGCTTATCCCGGCTATATGTGCGCCGCTGGTACCGTTTGCCGCTGCGTAAATTTCTTCTACCATCTTTTCGTATTGATCCGTTATGGTCCGCTCGTCCGTCGCTAAAAGGTGGCTTATAAACTCCGGGCCGGCCCAGCCGCAATTTGTAGGCGCCTGCTGGTGCATAAGGCTGGCGGATTTCTCGTCGTCGAAAGGGCCGCCGTATATCTCCAGTACACGGGTACTGACTCCGGTCTGCGTGGTGTCGGTGCTTAAAGGTTCTTCGCCTGTGGCAAGGGCTACGGTGCGCCATGTGTTAAGCGTCTGCAGTCCGCCGCCCTTGCTTCCCCTGGCCCTTCCGGTTCCGCTGGCGATCATGTAAACAATCTTTTCCAGGTTCTCCTGCTTCTGTCCTGCAAGCTGCCGCTCGTCAATGCCGAGTGGCAAGTCGTTATAAAAGCCCGCCATCCTCTCCAGGGCGACCTGGGTAGCGTTGAAATTTACCATAAGGCGTTCCGGGTCCCCCCAGGCGGAAAGTGCCGCCTTAAGGGCTGCGGTCTTTCCTCCCTTGGATCCGCCCCAGTTATATACAAAAAATATCCGCTGTTGAATGATTTTAAGAAGCGGGGCGGCGAAGCTGGCCGCCAATATAAAGCGGAACTTGTCCCGGCTCCGGTGCGGCTGCATGGTGGCGATCCATCCCTCGAAGGTTCCGGCGGTGTGGTAAGCCGCCGCCCAACCTCTTAAGGATGGCTCAATATCCAGCACTATGTCGTCCCCGTGTCCTGGAAGGAACCGGCCCCGCGTCTGCCAGCCGAAGGTGGATGTACTATCCGCCTTTTGTATAATGTCTATGTTCTCCGCCTCCAATGCGGCCAGGAAGCTCACGACCTGCTTGGCGTTCTCGCTGGTTACGGTGCATCCCAAATCTGCAAGCGCGGTTATATTCCGGGAAGTGAATATAGTAGAACGCGGGTATATAGCCCGGCTCCACTGCCCGTCCCGCTTAAATGCAATCTCTATTTTTTCCTCGCCCGTTTCCATGCTCTTAAGCCGCTGGGTTAATATGATCGGCGTTCTGCAGACCATGGTCGGTATCGCTTTCTTTTCGTCTATGTGGCTTATGCCCTTCTCTGAATAGATCCAGCCCTCCGGCTGGCGAAGGTTCGCGGGCGCCCCTTTTATGGCTTCCGGTATCGCCCCGGACAGGTCGTCAAGGTCTAACTTCTGGGCGTGTTTTATGGCTTTCTGTATCTTCTCGGATGCCTTTTCCGCTCCGTCCCTTAAGTAAAGCTCCGACGGGTCCTTGACTCCGAACTGCTTACAGCTCCATGTGTAAACCTCGCCTAAAAATTCTTCCTCCTTCAATATCCGGCAAACTTTAGCGAGGAACGTCTGGCCGCCCTGGTCTGGTTCCTGGTGTATATACAGCTTAAGGTCCTGCAACTTCGGAACCATCCGGGCGTTGAAGTTCGCCGCCCCTGGTGATCCGAGTGCCGGAACTTTTAAATACCATAAAGTCTGGGTATCGCTTTCCCCTTCTACAAGAGCCGCCCATCCGGTTTTCCGTATTTCCGGCAGCCTCCAGTCGCCGTATAAAATCAACTTCCCGGCGCTGCCCCAGCTCCATCTAAATTCCTTATCGCCGTAACGCTTCCGAAAGATCGGCGTTGTGTTTTCTTCGTTGAAGTAAGGCGTTTTAAGGTACTGCGTCCCGTCCTTATCCTTGGCGGTGCTGATGCCGCAGGTGTCCTTTAAAAAGTCCTCCGGCAAGTGCTTATTAAAGGTATACTCTGCGAGGGTGTAGCTTTTATTTTTTGGCTTGGCTGGCTTGTTTTTCTTCGGGTCCGGCTCGGTCAGCTTTCCGTACTTCTCTAAAATCTGCTTATAGGCTTCCTTGGTGTCTACGTTGTGAAGCTCCGCCCAGAAACTTACGAAGTTTCCCCCGCGGTCCTCTGAGAAGCAGTGCCACTGTCCGGTTTTTAGGTCTGCGCTGAAACTGTTCTTTTTGTCGTCGTGGAAGGGGCAGCGGCCGACTAAACTGCTTCCGCTGGGCTTCGCGCCTTTTATGACGCTTCTGTACTCCGCTTCGTAATTGACGAAGTCGTCTATATTAAGCTGTTCGGCGTTCATCCTATCACTTCCTTAATCTCTTTACGGGTCATATATACTACCCTTCCACGCATCCTGGCTCTTGTCGCCTGGCGTATTTCCCGCCGCATCCCTTCGCTTATCCGCCCGCCTATAATAATCAAAAGAAACTCGTCAGCCTCCCGAAGCTCCTTAAGTCCTATATCAAGCCCGATCTGCCGCTCCTTCTCCTGGCTCTCGTCCAGGAACTGGGTATAAAACAAATGCGGGGCGACCGGGATCTTCCCCTCTAAAACAACTTTTCTGCAGAAATACCTCGCCACCCTGCGGTTAAATTCCATCCCGCTTTCCGTGAACGCTCTATAACGTGAAATTATATATACCTTGTCCATGCGCTTATCCTCCAACCGTCTTTTTAGCTGGGGGGGGGGTAAGCGCCCCGCCCCAGCCTATGCCTTTAATTAAAGGGCAGATCCTCGTCGCTCCCTTCCGGTACGTTCATAAAGCCCGCTTCGTCGGTTTTCGGTGCTGCCGGTCCATCCTGGGTGTTTCCTGTGGTTGCGTTGTAGTCTGCGCCCTCTACGTCAAGCTGGCGGTACTGTTGCTTAACGCAGTCTTTCATGGCTTCGGCTTCCTTTGCCTTTTCCGGGCTTAATTTCCCTACGAAGGTAAATACTGCCCGACTGTACGCAATCCCGGCGGCATTCTTTTCTTTCTTCAGCGTGATCTTGGTTACTGCCTGCCAGCAACGGAAACCCTTAAGGATCACCCGCTTGGCGATATAGTCCCGCATATATTTAAGGCTGGTCGGCGGCAAAGAAAGCACCAGGGGTACGGGGTTCCCTTCCCGAAGAATAAATACCCGATGTACGTTCTTACAAGCCTTCCCCTTGTCGTCGCTGCCGAACTGGTTATAAGGGCATAAGGCGCAGTCCTTAATTTCCCCGGTTTCCCTCTCCACTCCCTGCTTGCCGTCGTGGCTGGAGCAGTCCGGCTGTTCGTTGCCCCCGGCGAACTTCTCACGCCAGTATGCGTTGACCGGGTGGTGATCCAAAATAACGCCTACGATCTCCGTTGCGCTTTCCGGGTTCTCGTCGTCCTCGCCCGGAAGCTCAAACGCAAGCCCGCCGCCGGAAGGGATCTTGACGCGGTCAAAAGGAAGGGCGCCCAGCCCGTCCATTTCCTCCGCTATCGCCTGCGCCAAATCTCCGCTAATGGTCTGCAGGTCGAAGTTGTCTACTACTGCCAATTCGTTTTTTGCTTTAGCTTCTGCCATGGTGTTATATCCTCCTTTTATTTATGCGCCCGGCATCATAGTCGGTGCGGCTGCGCTCTGTGCTGCTGTGTCTGCTGCTTCCTTGCCCGTTCCATTAAGTTCCTGGGGCGGGATCTTCTCTACTTCCTTAATGCGGTAACAGGTTTCAATGCTTGCCTGGCGGTACTTGTTTTCGTGCTGTCCGTCCAGGGTGGTGGTAACAAAGTAGCCGTTTGAAAGTCCGGCAAACCTGCAGACTACGTCCTCCGGGGTCCGTCTGCTTACCCGAAGCATAATAGCGTCGCCCTCTCTCAAGACCTGGCCGTCGCTGGCTTCCACCTCAACCTTTACAATCTCATTTACTTTTAAAGCCATCTCATGTCCTCCTTAATCTTCTCCCGGTTTTCCGTCCGGGTCGTACCCCTCGGCTTCCTCCTGCGGCTCACCGTCGCCGTTTTCCTCCCCGCCCTGGGATTCTTCGGCTTCCTCAAACTCCGCCCCTTCCTGGTCGTCCTGGGCTTTCATTTCGGCTATTGCCTGCTCTATCGGTGTCCGGCTGTCGTAGCCGTAATAAAGGTCGTTTAATATCCGGGTGGCGTCCGCCGCCATCCCTATGGCTTCCATGGCAAGCTCCAGCGCCTGGGCGTAAATATCGCCGCAAATGCTCACGCCGTCCTCGCCCTTTACCTGCAATAATGCCAGGTAGTCCTTCATTCCCCGGTCAAGGGCTTTCATCTTCGCCCCGATCTTGCTGAAAGCCTCCGCCGCAATCCCATAGCCCTCATGCTTGCCTTTTACCTGCTTAAGCGGCCAGCCGCTTTCCTCGGCTTCCATCCGGCGCTTGTCGTAAAAGAACTTAATAACCTTCCCTACGTTGGTCTTAAGGTCCTTTTCTGACTCCAGTCTTACGTCAATTTCCATCTGCTCGTAATCCGTCATGAGTCCTATCCCTCCTTTTTCTGCTTGGCGTTCTTTGCCGCCTTATTGGTTTCTTTCCTCTTGCCTACGTCGTAATACTGGTAGGGCTTAATAAATTCCTCGAAGTCCTCCGGCAGCTTCCCGTCGTTTTCCTCAACAAGTCCCGCCATAGCTCCGTTCAAGGTCTGCGCGCTTACGGTACGCTTAATAATATCCCCCAGCCCATGTTCCTCCAATGTTTCAAAAAAGCCGTTCTCGTCGCAGCCGCCGATTTTGTTGTACTTGGTCTTATCCTGCAAGCTGTAAAGGAAGCCGCCCCGGCTTATCCTCGGGCTTTCCGCATCGATCATGGCCTGGGCCAGCTCCTTGCGCTTTTCTTCCAGGATCTTATTGTTTTTCGTGGTGGCGTCCTTAAGCCGGTCCTTCTCGTCCAGCAACTCCTTGTATTCGTCAATCAATAAAAAAATATCTGCCACTTTTAGTCCTCCTTTTTTTCTTCAAGCTCTGATAATTCGTCCAAAAATTCATAAAGCGTGGTTACTTCGCTTTCCTCCAGCCGGTCCTCGATTTTCTCCGCAAATTCACAGAAACGGTCGTAAAGCGGGCGGGCTTTTTCCTTTTCCCTTGTGTTCTCCGCCCTAATTTCTTCGTAAAGCTCCGATTCAAGTATGACGTCGCGCTTCGCTTCGGAAACAATGACGGGCCTATATCCCCGCTTCTTAAGTTTCTCCATGTCTGCCTGGTTGCTTACTGGCACGGCTTTCGCTCCATGCTCGTTTATGAAGTCCTCGGCTATTTCGTTTTTCAGTCCGCTGGGAACGCTGTAGGAATTTATATATACCCCGCTATAGGAATTAAGCGACCGCTTGGTTGTTTCTGCGTCCTTCAATTCCTCAACCATCCGGGCAGCGTACCACTGAACGTCGAAGCTGTTTACCATGCTTCTGTCGCGCTCCAATCTTACGACCTTCGGCTTAAAGTCTATCCCTATATCCTCCAGCCTCGGTTCCTTGCAAATGAAAAGCCCGCCTACAAAAATACGGCCCTTGTTTTCCTCATCGTCCAATATTGCGCCGTAGCTGGTGTCCCGGTGGGCATATCCTTCCTGCATGTGCAAATTGCAATCTTTTATTTGCTGATATTCCTCCGGTGTTATTCCGCCGACCTCAATAATTAAGCTATGCTCCGGTATTTTCTTCCACACGGCCTCTGGCTCTACGAAGAAAGTAGGAACCAAAACACCGCCATATCTGCGGGACTTTACAAGTCGGGGCCGCCAAATTTCCCGGCGGCAGTAATTCTGGAAAACAACGGTTTTTCCTAAACGAAGTAAAACAACGGTAGCGATCTTATAGCCCTCTCCGTGGTTCCCGATCATGGCGCTGTCTTTGTTCTTCGTGGTAACTCCGAAAAGAAGCGTTTTTATATCCAGGTCGCTATGCTTGTTTCCGATCCGGATGGTCTGGGTTGCGCTGTCGTAATCAAAAAACATTTTATTGCTGGAGTCCCTGGTTTCCTCGTCTATGGAATTTTGAAAGTATTCCCTTATTGCTTCGGTGGTTCCCCATTCCGGGACGTAGTCTGCGCTTATGCTTAATTCGTATTTCCGCATTTCCTCGCCTCCTGCTCCTTATATTCTTCCATGGTAGGGCGCGGCCCGTCTAAGTCGTCCCAGGTGTATCTCTCGTGGTTCTGGTCCTCCCAAAAGCTGCGGTAACAATTCCGGCAAGAACAACGCCCGGAAAGCCAGCGCATAGCTCCCCAATATTCCGGCTTGCCGCAATGCTTACAAATTACAATTTCTTCTTTCTGCTCGGTATGTTTCGGCATGGCTCTTTATCCCTCCTTCTGGTTAAGTGGGCACCACTTCGGCGCCGTCTTTGTCGGTATCTCGCTTTCGCGGCTCCTGGTGATGATCCGGTGCGGCAGGCACTCGGTTTTTGCCTCCGGGTGCATACAATAAAAAATGTTGCGGCCGTTTCTTACGATCTCCGGCTCCATAAGCTGGCAAGTCTTACAAACTGCCTTTTCTTTGCTCGGTGTACTCATGGCTTTTCTCCTTCCTATGCCCACGGATTCGTTTTAGGTTCCGGATCCGCTTTCTTCTCTGTATACTTAAGTTCAATAGCTTTTACGTTGCCGCCATCGTCGGTATGGACCTTCATGTCGGAAAGCTCCAACGCCTCAATAACATCCTTCAGCGGCTTGCTGTATACCTCGTTTAACTTCACTTCGGTTCCTCCTTCCTTTTTGCTATAATGAAAACCTTTTCCCCCTCAAAGTCTGCAAGGGCTACGCTTACCTCTTGAAACGGATCGAAGCCTGCAGCCTCCCTAAAATCTCTCGGAAGGCTTAAGCGTCCCTTGTCAAGCCTCCGGGTTACTTTTATAGCCTCAATCAAAAATACTGCCTCCAATCGTCCACAATGGTTTTTGCAAGGTCCTCTTTCTTGGAAAGTGCCTTTAAAATAACCTCATCTACGGTTTTCTCTACTACAAGATGGATATAGGTGCATACGTTCCGCTGTCCTATCCTGTGGATCCTGGCCAGGCTCTGGCTGTAAGCTGCGTAGTTAAAATTTTCGCTGTAGTAGACGCAGGTATCGGCGGCGGTTAAGGTAATACCCAGGCCGGCGGTGTCAATCTGGGCAAGGAATACTTTTATTTCCGGATCCTTCTGGAAGTCTGCTACAATCGGCCCCCGGTCGTCGATCTTGATGTCGCCGTATATGCTCCGGTACTGTATCTTTTTCTTTTCAAGCAGCTTTTGTATTAAGTCAATCTCCGGGCGGAAGCGGCAAAACACCACCAGCTTCTTTCCCTCGCCTATAACGTAATCCTCTAAAATATCCTCCAGAGCGTTTAGCTTGCCTTTAAAAACAAGCTCCGGCTTGACTCCCTCGTCCGCCTGGATAAAGCCTCCCGTGAACTGCTGCAACCTCAGAAGTTTTGTAAGTACGGTCGGGGCCGTAATCATGCCGCCGTTCTCCAGCTCTGCGAAGCTGTCTTTTTTGATCTTGTCGTAAAGCTGCTTTTCCTTGCCTGCAAGCTGAATATACCGGGTTAAAAATGTTTGTTCGGGAAGGTCCAGGGCCTCGTCCTTCGTTACCCGGTAAGCTATGCTATGCTCCTTCTGGATAAGCTGGTCTAAGTCCTTATAGCCTACGATCTGCTTTCGGTTAAAGCCGCCCATAATGGCGTAGCGGTTACGGAAAGCGTAGTAATTCCAGCCGAAGATCGTAGGGTCTAAAAATCTGTACTGGCTGAAAAGGTCTATAGCGTCATTCTGCACCGGGGTCCCGGAAAGAATAAGTTTATACTTCGCAACGTCCCCGATCTGGTGCATTGCCTTGCTCTGTTCGGCGTCGTGGGTCTTGATCCGCTGGCTCTCGTCCGCTATAACAAGATCCGGCTTCCAATCGATCAACGCCTCAAAAAGCCCCTCCCGCCATGTGCTTTCGTAGTTAATGACCGCAACCTTCAAAGCCTTAAAAGGGAAATTCTTAAGGGCCTCCAACTCCTGCAGGCGTTTCTTCTTATCGCCTAAAAGTACGTTTACCTTGTATTTAAAGTTTGCGTAGTCGCTAAATTCCTTCGGCCAAACGCTGCAGACCGAAGTTGGCGCAACTACTAAAACCTTTTCAATTTCTCCCTTTTCGTAGGCGGCCCCGGCGATTGCAATCGCTGTTAAAGTTTTTCCGCAGCCCATCTCGAATAAAAGCCCGAAGCCTTTACCCTGGGCGGCCTGCTGTGTCTTTGCCATCCTGCTGCCTCCTATCTGGTAAATACGGCTTTTAAAAGTTCCTCTATGGCCTTCTCCAGCTCTGCTTCCTTCTGGTGATCCGAAGCTCCGCTAACCAGCGACTTACTTTTCGCCTCTAATATCCGGCTTACTTCGTGAAGGGTAAAGGCTGCCGCCATGGGGCTTTCTTTCTGCCGTACCTCAATTAAGGAACCGACCAGGCTTGCAATCGTCGCGGCAAAAAGCGGATCCGGTATGTCATGCCCTACAAAAGCCTCGTTTGCGTCGATTATCTTGGCTTTTCCGCTTAAAAACTCCGCCGCCTTGGATACTGTGAAGCATATCACCGTATCTCCGGTAAGCTCCTTCGTGGTTCCGTCGTGTGCTACAATAGTTACTTTTGCTTCGCTCGTCATGTCTGATTCTCCTTTTTGGTTTTTATCTATATCAAGGCTTAACGCCTTAATAGCTTCGGTAAGGGCTTCCGCGTCGCTCCGCCAGATGCATTCTGGGTCGACTCTGTCGATCATCTCCCTGCAATGTTCCCGCAAGTCCTCCAATCTCTCAATAACAGCCCGCCTGTCCACACCTTGCCTCCTTAATATCCAACACCTATATAATCAAGCACTTTAGCCCAACCGTATTTCTCTCCCGTTTCTTCGTCTACACAACACTCATACATCCAGAAATACCATTCTTTCGGGTGCTGCTCTTTTAATAGGTCAAATCTGTGAGGTCGTTTTTCAAGGTGGATTCCAAAGCCGCACATACTGCAGCCGGTTCTTTGTGCTTTCGTTGTGTAAAGCGTTCCGTCTTCTTTCCTCTCAATGGTTCCGTAAATCTCCGGCACTGGCACTTCTAAATCAAGCGCAAGCTGTAATAAATCTTGTCTATTGAAAATAGCAAACGGACAAGACCTGGTTGTTGACTTTCCAAAATAATTACATCCGTTAATTCTAAGGCTTTTCGCCCTCCTGCCCCCCTCAGAAGCCATTAAGCCTAAATACGGTACGCTATTATTTTCCTTTGCCCAATCGTCGCACGGCTTCTCCTTCAAGTAATAACAACACTTGGAGGAAACTTTAAACGGTGGAACCTGGTAGCTTGTTCCTTCAATTTCGTTTGCATAGCCCCCGAATTTTTCAAGCCATTTCTGTGACATCTTCGTCCTGCTGTTTTTTTGGAAGCCTCCGTATTCCCCGGTTTCTCCTGTAATAATTGCATGGCGGACGGTTTTGTTTTTGTCTGTCGGGTTTGCCAATGTTTCAATTTTTCCGGCTATTTCTTTTGAAAGAACCGGAAAGCCAAATTCCTGTAAAATCTGCGTCTTGCTCCATCTGTGTTCCATGCCGTTATCGTCCGTATACCGAACAGAAGATTTTAAACGCTCAATCCCTAATTCCTTATGAATTTTTTGTATACTTGGATCTTCCAAAAAAGAAACGCTAATCCCTGGGGCATCAATATGTATTCTTTTTAAGAAAAGAAATAGTGTAATACTGTCCAATCCTCCTACGGAAACATGGTAATTCAATCCCCGCTTATAGCATTCCTCTGCAAATTCATTTGCGCGTATGGTTGCGTATTTTACTTTAAAATCGTATGGTTGCTTTTCCTTTACCATAAAGCTGGAAATTTTCTGTTTTGCGTCGATACGCTCCATACGCTGTAAAATGTTTTCACTCATCCACATCCCTCCTGTTCTCAGGCGGCGGAACTAAACCGAAGGTAATAAGCGCCATGTTTGCCGCCCTGGTCTGGTGCTTGAAAAGCGGAAACTTGACCGGGTACTTATAAAGTGGCTCCGGGTCCGTTTTCATCCGCTCTGCGTCTACTGCCTGGGCGATCTGGTTCAACCTCTGCCGCTCTGCTTCAATGGGTCCGGGAAGCCGTACTATTCCGGCCAGCTTGTTTAAAAGCTCAATTTCCGCCGGCCCGTAAAACATCCGCTCCGCCCTGCTCCACTTCATCTTGCTCCAACTTTTAATAATCGTGAATTGTGTGTTATCGGCATCTTTTATAAGGATCTGCCCGTCCTTCATTGCCATCTTCAAGGGTCTTTCGCCTCCTTCTCTGTATAAAATGTATGGTTCCCGTGTGTGAAAAGCCGTTCAAGGTTCCGGCTGTGCCAGGTGCTTTCCTCGTCCTCCGGCGTCCGCTCGAAGTATAGCGCCCCCTGGCTTTCGTCCCAGCCCTGGATCTGTATCAAGTCAAGCGCCGCCCAGCAGTCCGCATCCGGCTTTACTCGGTCGTACCTGCCGTTATGGTAGGAAGTAAAGGCGTTCTCCTGGGAAATAACGCCGCCTACGGTGTCCGGGAACTTCCCGGAGTGCTGCCGGTTGTAAATTACAAGAATAACAAGCGCTTTCCCTTCTGTGTCCTCGCCCTCCGCCTCCGCCATGGCCATCCTTGCGGCCTTGTATTCCTCGGCGGCTGTCCAGCCTAAGTCCTTCCCCTCCTGCGCCTTGCTGTGCGCCTCTGTAGGCGCTTCCGGCGCTATGGTGGGCATTTCCCCGACCGCTTCCGTTTCCTCCAATGCTGGGCGCTCCTGGTTCGTCACAGCGTATACTGAAAAGAACACGCTTCCGGTTGCCAATAGAAAGGCGCTGCTTATTGCTATCCGCTTTATCAAGTACCGGCGCCGCGCCCTCCGCCTTCTCCGTCTGCGGTATTCTCTGCGCGTCAATCCTCCGCACCTCCTTCGGCGTCCATCTTTTCAAGTAAAAGGGTTAAGGCGTCAACCAGGATTTTGTGGTTCCGGATAAACTTTGCCGGGGCGCCTGCTTCGCCTCCGTCCTTAAGGTAGGCGCTTTCTCTTTTAAGAATGTCCGCAACGTCAAAGCGGGAGTATTCCTCCGGGTTCGGCTCCGCTTCGGCCTCCAGCTCCTGGGCCTTTTCCTCGTACCCCATGCAGCCGTTCTCGTGGGTCTTTTTGCCCGCGCACTCACCCTCATGCTCGCAAGTGTCGCAAAGTACCAGCTCCGGCTCCTGGGCGGTGATGGGCTGTTCTTCGTTTTCCTCAACCTCCCGAAAATCGCCGTCTATGATTTCCGGCTTTCCCGGTTCCTCGGCCTCTGCCTGCAGCTTCGCGGCGGCCCTGGCTGCCTTCTTTTCCTCAGCCTCAATCCGGCGCTTTTCCTCCTGCTGCTTAATAAGGTCGCGGACGTTTTTCTGCGCCCCGTTGGAACGCTCCACAAAGTCGGCCTTCTTTTTCTCCGCCTCCTGGATCTCCTTAATCCGTTTAGCAATCTGCACCCAGGTAAGCTCCTTTTTGTGGTTGATCCGGATGCCCCTGGCGCTCCCGGTGTAATCCTGCAGCGCGGCTCCCCTGCCGCCTCCGCCTCCTGCGTTTTTGTACCGCTTCTTTAAGTCCTCCGCCGTGATGTTGTCCGTGGTCTTAATACCGGCCCAGTCGTAAAAGGCTTTTATATCGCGGTCGGAAGGTTCCGGCCTCTTTGCTTCGGCCTCGCGCTGCTGCTTCTGCAGTTCCTCCTGGGCCTTCTTTTTCTCGTCCTCGTCCTTTTTCTTTGCGACGTCGCAACGGGAATAACAAGTTTTATGTTCGCAAGTAAGGCAGCAGGGCGTTGGCTCCTTATCCCCTTCCCGTATCGGTGCAAGCTCTGGATGTAGGTGCTGGCACTTTTCGCTGAAAAGCCCCGCCTCAATGTCCAGCCGCTTTTCTTCGCTCATCTGGGTGCAAAAAAACGGGTTCCCCAGCGGCGCGTCCCTGCAGTATCGTTCTTCCTGCCGTATGCCACAAGGGCGGGCGCAACTGAAACAATCGTATTTTCCGTCGCCGCATCCGGGTGTGGTAAGTAAGGAACCTTCCGGGCGTACTGTTTTAGGAAGTCCAAAAAATGACTTCGGTTCCTCCTGCTTCTTTTTCATTGCCCTTATTTCTCTTACGGTGGTTTCCTGCGTTACCTTCTCCAGCTCCTCGTCGGGAAGCCCCAGCATTTCCTGTAATTTGCTTACGCCCATCCCGATGTACTTCTCCGCCATATGCTCGCCGCCGTCAATGGAAAAGCGGGCGTTAATTGCCATAAAACGGCTTGCGCTGGAAGTGCTTAAGCCGTATTCCCCTTTTGCAAACTCCCATATATTTTTATAGCCGTCCTCCGTGAAAAGTGCGTTTTCGCTGATCTGCCGAAGGAAATAACCGACCATAAAGAAATCTTCGGCGGCGTCATTTAAGTGGTTCCTTATCCCGCTCTTTAAGTCCTGGTATTCCATCTTATCCCTCCTTGTCTACCTGGCTTCTTTGCCCTCTTACGCCCGGCTTGCCTGCGGTTCTGCTGCCGTGCTGGGCTTCTGGCTTGTCAAAAAGTCAGCAATCAATTTGTAAACGGCTTCGGTTTTTCCGGTCGGCGGTATGATCCGCCCCTCTATGCTTTTAAGCTGTGTTCCGTCCGCTAAAACGTGTTTAATCATCCGCTATCCTCCTTAATCGCAGTCGCTTATCTCAGAAAACGGAATAAAATAATTTGTTTCTATCACCTGCGGCTCCCTGACAAAATTTTTCGGGAGCTTTATGCCGAACTGTTCACAAACTTCTTTGAAAGCTTCAGCGATATCCGAAGGATTTGAGTTCTGGTCGCGCATCACCTTGTCCATCTCTCTGACAAAGCTCGTAATTTCTCCGAGGCTTGTATCTTTTACTTTGTAAATGTTTCTTTCTCCTTCCAGTGCATCCTCCATCTCATGAAAGCGGTTAATGTAACGTGCCGTAAATTCTGTCCCCTTAACCCCAGTCAGTTTATTGGCGATAAATTCGCAACCCCTTTTTGTAATCTGGTAGCATGGACGGCTCTGGTTGTTGGCATCTAAGTAGCTGGATTCTTTGAAAAAATCGCCCAATCCAATTTTGGCTTCGGCTCCTTTCCCTTCCTCAAATGCCTTTTTATTAACCTCATCCATCTGTTCAACATAGGTTCGAATATCTCTTAACAGTTTGCTGTGTTCCTTTTCAACCATTGCAGCCACTTCCCGACTGTCTAATACAATTTCCAATTTGTTCATGCCGTATTTTCCTCCTATTCTCGTTTGCTCGTAATGTTTATAGCTGCCGAAGCCGCCCCGCCCGCCAAAGCGTAAGCCGTTTCTTTTATCCATGCTATAAATCTGCCTCCCTTTAGTTGCTTGTAGTTCGTCCCAGCAGGTAATCTGTGGAAACGTTGAAAAGATTGGCCATTACAATAATCTTGCTTGCTGGAATTTCCGTCTTGCCGTTCTGCCAGTTTTTTAATGTGCTAACAGAAACGCCTAAAGAAGTGGCAAACTTTTCTTTTGTCATTCCATTCCTTGCTCGCTCTGCTTCAATGTTTTTATAACGCATACTATTCGCTCCTTCCGTATATATTTACTCATTTTGGGTAAGTTCGCTTCTTTACATTATACCCAAATCGAGTAAATGTCAAGCCTTTTATTATGATTTTTTACCCGAATTGGATAAAAAATTGTTGCTTTTTCTTTTTGAATGTGTTAAAGTTGACTGCGAAAGGAGGGGTAATCATATGGGAATGGCTGTTATATCTGAACGCCTTATAAAAGCCAGAGAATTTATAGGCCATAATCGAAAAAGTTTTGCTGAGATGCTCAATATTCCGTATAGAACAATTACGAATTACGAAAACGGCTCTAGGGAACCTGGAAGCGATTATATTTTAAAAGTCGCTGACGTGTGTGGGTGTACTACCGATTGGCTTTTAGGGTTATCAGATAATCCAAGGAGTAATTCTTCGTACTCAGCTCTTGTTGTACAAGAAAATGATCCGCTATTAAAAACTCTCTGTGTAAACTATGAGGGCTTAAATGCTGAAGGGCGAGAAAAATTAGTTGATTATTCTGACGACCTAATCCAATCAAACAAATATAAAAAATTTGTATCGTCTGGAATATTACAAGAAAAAGCGTAAATAAAAGACTATTTACGCAAAATAATTTGTTTTGTTAGGAGGGTGCCTGAATGAAATACTTACGATTTTTCCAAATATGGAAACTTGCAATATTTGCTTTATTTATTGTCTGCGTTCCTGGCTGTTTATTTACACCTAATCCATATGGGTTTATTAATGCTATAATCTCTGCAATTATATGTTTAATAATTGCAACCAGCCCCATACTATCAGATATTTTATATATCAAAACTCCTGCGGAAAAGCTCTGGAAACGCTGGGCGTTTGTTGAAGGTGAAAAAGCCCAGGCAAGAAAAGAAAGGGCAGCGTATGGTGAATTAACGCCGACCTACATAGATACTGAATTAAAGTACGGTTTATTTGCTGGTGCTACTAATGGGAAATATCGGACAACGTTCCGCCGCTGCTCCTGTCCGGATTTTAAGAAAAGAAAAGTACCTTGCAAGCATATGTATTACCTTGCTTCAAAATGCGGCGTAGAAACTTTGAAATAAAAAAGGAACCCCGCCCCCAGCCATTGGCGTGGCTTACGGGGACGGGGCGGCTTTGCGGCCATGCTATATAAACATTCCGAGCAAATGTATTATAGCATGGTCCGGCCAAAAACACAAGTAAAAGGCGGGGCTATTTTTGCGCCCGTTTTTAAGGAGGACTATGCTCTATGAAACAAAAAGAATTAAGCCCGGCTCCAGCGGCTTTCAATCTTGAAAACGTCGCTGATCTATATATCCGGGTATCTACAACGGAACAGGCGGAAGAAGGTTACAGCGTAGGGGAACAAGAGGCAAGGCTCCGCTCCTACTGCTCCGCTATGGGCTTTACTGTAAACGCGGTCCATATAGATCCGGGGTACTCCGGGGCTACGCTGGACCGGCCTGGTATCAATAAAGTTATAAAGGATGTCCGGGCCGGTTATGTAAAAAAGGTTATTGTCTGGAAGCTCGACCGGCTCTCCCGGTCCCAGAAGGACGTGCTTGTCCTGCTGGAAGATGTCTTTTTAGAAAATGGCTGCAACTTCGTTTCAATTATGGAAAGTTTTGATACAGCCACGCCCTTCGGTCGGTGTATGGTCGGTATACTGGCGGCTTTCGCTCAAATGGAACGGGAAAATATAAAGCTCCGCACTATGATGGGGAAGCAAGCCGGGCTTAAGGAAGGCCGTTATTTCTCCGGACGCGCTCCTATCGGGTATCAATACCAAATGCAACAAAACGGCAAACTTGCCCTTATTGTAGATCCGTATACCTCTAAAGCCGTCCGGGATATGTTCCGGCTTTATGCCTCCGGGAAAAGCGAGAGCGCGGTTGCCGGGTATGTGCAGGAAAAGTACGGGCTTTTCCCTGGGCTTGACCGCCATTCTGCCGTCGGGCGTATCAGCCGTATTATGCGTAATCCGGTTTATATGGGAAAGGTAAGAATGAAAGAAGAATGTTACGAAGGGCGGCACGATCCCCTGGTGGACTCCGATCTATGGCAAGCTGTCAATGACCGCTTAAGCCAAAACCTCCAGGCGTTCAAGCGCTCTTATGGCGAGTCGGACGGGCTGCTCTGCGGCCTTCTGTTCTGCGGGGACTGCGGCGCCCGGATGTCGGTCCGCTCCTGGAAGAAAAAAAGCGGGGAAAGGGTAAAGAAATATATGTGCTACTCTGTAAGCCGTTCTACTCCGGCCATGATCCGCTCTGAAAACTGTAGCAATCGGAAAAAGCATCTTACCCTGGCGGAACTTGACGCCCTGGTGCTGGAAGAAATTAAAAAGCTCGCCCTCGATCCGGCTGCCCTCGATCCCCTTATCAAAGAAAGCGCCGAAGAAGCCGCGCCCGACCTGCCGGTGTTCCAGGAGCGCCTTGCAAGCGTAGAAAAGCAACTTACGCGCCTTCTTAATTTGTATCAATCCGGGGTTATGGAACTGGAAGAAATACAAGGCCGCCTTGCTGCCCTTAAGGAAGAACGGGAAGCGGTTCAGAAGCGCCTGGACGAAGCCGAAAGGGAAAGTACCGGGAAGCTGTCAAAGGAAGCTGCTATAGCCTCCCTCGCAAGCCTGGGGGCCGTTATAGAAAGCGGGGATAATGCCGCGCTTTATGACCTGGTGCATACCCTTATAGAAAAAGTCGTGTACCTCAACGGGGATATAACTATATACTGGGCTTTCTGCTGAAAACAAGCGGCTATTGTTTTTTTCACTTACTAATAGCCGCTTACCTCTTCACCTCCGCATAGGAGAGGGCGGCCTCGTCCACGTCCTCGCAGGAACGGGAGGGGTTCTTGCCGCTCATCAGCTGGCCGATGAATTTCTGCTTGTTCTCGATCAGCCCCCAGTTGTAGGCGTCAAAGGTTCCTTCCGTCACATACTTAAAAATCTTCACGCTCTTAAACTGGTTCCCTTGGCGCAGGATACGCCCTTCACGCTGCTCGATGTCAGCGGGCCGCCAGGGGCAGTCCAAATGGTGGAGGGCCGCAAGTTTTTTCTGGACATTGGTGCCTGCCCCCATTTTGGAGGTGGAGCCTAAGAGGACACGCACCTGGCCCTTCCTGACTTTCGAGAACAACTCCGCTTTCTGGGCATCCGTCTTTGCGTCATGGATAAAAGCCACCTGCTCCGGCGGCACGCCCTGGGCCATCAGCTTTTGTTTGATGTCGTCATACACATTGAAAGAGCCATCCCCATGGGGCGTGGAGAGGTCGCAGAAAACCAGCTGCGCCCCTTTCTGGGGCTTCGTATCATGCCAGACTTGCAGCACATTTTTTACGCAGGCGTTGACCTTGCTCTCCGGGTCGTCCGGCAGTTCCGGGTAGGCCAGCCGCTGGTCTAAGGCCAGCTTCCTTCCGTCTGACGTAATCTTGAGCATATTGTCGTCTCTGGGTTCCACCAGGCGGTTTCTCACGTCCTCCGCCCGTTCCCCCAGTTCGGCCACCAGTTCCTTTTGAAACTCGCTGGGTTTGGTGACGATTGTGAGGTTTTCCGATTCCGGCACGGGAAGTTTTAACAGTTCCGCCGTCTGAATGTCTGCCGATTCCTTCCACATGGCCATGAGTTCCGGCAGGTTGAAGAACTTGGCGAACCTTGTCTTTGCCCGGAAGCCTCCGCCTTCCGGCGCCAGTTCCAGGGCCGTCACCGTTTCCCCGAAAGCCGCCGCCCAGCTGTCAAAGTGTTCCATGCCGGTGCTTTTTAGGAGGTCATATTGGAGATACCTCATCATGGTATAAAGTTCTACCATGGAGTTGCTCACCGGGGTTCCGGTGGCGAATACCACGCCCTTTCCTCCCGTAATGCTGTCCAGATACCGGCACTTGGCGAACATATCGCTGGACTTCTGGGCCTCGGACTGGCCGATCCCTGCCACATTCCGCATTTTCGTTGTGAGGAAAAGGTTCTTAAAGCCGTGGGCCTCGTCCACAAACAGCTTGTCAACCCCCAGTTCCTCAAAAGTCACTACGTCATCTTTGCGGCTCTGGTCGTTCAGCTTTTGCAGCTTGGCCTCCAGGCTCTTGCGGGATTTCTCCAGCTGCTTAATGGTGTAGCGTTCCCCGTTCTGCTCCTTGGCCTCGGCAATCCCGTCTAAGATCTGGTCGATCTGATCCCGCAGGATTTCCTTCTGGCGCTCCGGGGATAAAGGAATCTTTTCAAACTGGGAGTGGCCGATCACCACGGCGTCATAATCCCCGGTGGCGATACGGGAACAGAATTTCTTCCGGTTCTGGGGTTCAAAATCCTTCTTGGTGGCCACTAAAATGTTGGCTCCCGGATAGAGGCGCAGGAAATCAGCGCCCCATTGTTCCGTCAAATGGTTGGGAACCACCACCAGGTTTTTCCGGCAGAGTCCCAGCCGTTTCCCCTCCATGGCCGCCGCTATGATCTCAAAGGTCTTGCCGGCTCCCACACAGTGGGCTAAAAGGCTGTTGCCGCCGTAGAGCATACGGGCCACGGCGTTCAACTGGTGAGGACGCAGGTGGATCTCCGGGGTCATGCCCGTAAACCGGATATGGCTGCCATCGTACTCACGGGGCTTGATACTGTTGAAAATCTCATTGTACTTCCCACAGAGTACCTCCCGCCTCTGGGGGTCTTTCCACACCCAGGACTTGAAGGCTTCCCGCACCATTTCCTGCTTCTGCTGGGCCAACATGGTTTCTTTGGTGTTCAGTACCCGCTTTTCCGTGCCGTCCGCCTCATGGATTGTGTCATACACCCGGCAGTCACGCAAGTTTAAGCTGTCCTCGATAATGGCGTAGGCGTTTTTTCTCTTGGTTCCATAGGTCACATAGGCCAGGGTGTTGTTTGCGCTGTCACGGGCCTTGCCGCTGACGTTCCACTCGCCGGTGGCGGAGGAATAGCGGGCGGCAATGGTGTCCCCTCTTAAATAGCCTGGGGTCTTTAGCAGTTCATAAGTAAACTGGGTATAATACTCCGAGTCAATCCAGGTGGCCCCGATCCGCACGTCGATCTCCGCAGCCGACAAGTCCTTTGGCTGGGATTTTTCCAATGCTGACACGTTGGCCTCATAAGCGGGGTCACGCTCCGTGGCGACCCTGGCCGCCGCCAGCTTTTTCCGCACGTTTCCGGAAAGGTATTCATCAGCGGTTTCCCAGCCGGACAGTGGGTCATGGCAGCTTTTCTCCGGGTTTTTAAAGATCACCCCGGAGAGTTCCCCGGCAATCCTTTCCTCCTCCCCAGGCCGGTCTAACAGTTCTGCCATAAAGGGAAGGTCTACCCCGGCACGCTCCCCGATAGAAACCGCCAGGGCCTCCGTGGGAGTGTCCACATGGTCAATGCGTTTCGCCTGGTTAATGGTGCGCCTGGAAAACATATCCGCCTTCCGTTCCAGTTTCCTGTCCTCGTCCAAGACTTCCAGGGAGCAGAGCAGGCAGTAGGAACTGTCCTGCTCAAAGGCACGCTTGTTGCCGGTGCTGTTCAGCAGGCCGTATTTGCCGGTGAACTGGTCATAGGCGGTGTTCAGCTTCTGTTGCAGGTTCTTGATCTCTTCCTCCAATCCGCTGTTTAACTGGGCTTCAATCAGGTTCCGGGTGATGTCACGCAGCACGATCATTCCCCGGATACGTTCCTCTGTGGCTGCCGGAACCGTCACCGGAAGCAGGCTGCCATCTTCCTTGTAGTAAAGTCTGCCCTCCACCTGGGTGTAGCTGAAATTGCGGGCCTCCGTGGGAGATTCCGGTGTTTCTGGCTGCCCAGACGCTTCGATTTCCCGCATGAGCAGGGAGTGATCTGGGGCTTCCAGGTGGGTAATCGCCTGGGCAAGCTGTTCCTTTAAATCCGTATCCGGCAGGGGCTTACAAGCGGTTTCCTGCCCGTAGGGGCCGCTTTCCCAAACCATGGTTCCTAAGACCATTTCCGGGTGCCGCAGGAAATACTTGTTTATGGGGATTTTGTCCCCGGTCTGGGAAACCTCCACCCAGTCCGGCAGATGTTCCGGCGGGTTCTCCCGTTTCTGCAAAAACAGAATGTCGCTGGTGACTTCCGTGCCGGCGTTGCGCAAAAAGGCGTTGTTGGGCAGCCGGACAGCCCCCAGAAGGTCGGCCCGCTCTGCTAAGTATTCCCGGACGGCGCTGTTTGGCTTGTCCAGGGTTCCTTTGGAGGTGATAAAAGCCACGATACCTCCAGGGCGCACTTTGTCCAGGGTTTTCCCAAAGAAATAATCGTGGATAAAAAAATGTTCCTTGTCATACCGGGAGTCTGCCACCTGGTAATTGCCAAAGGGCACGTTGCCCACCGCCAGGTCAAAGGAATTGTCAGGAAAACGCACCCGCTCAAATCCGTCCACCGTGATGTGGGCCTGGGGATAAAGCTGCCTGGCGATCCTGCCGGTGATCGAATCCAGTTCCACGCCGTAAAGGGCGGTATCCTTCATGGAATCCGGCAGCATACCCAGGAAATTCCCCGTGCCCATGGAAGGCTCCAGCAGATTTTTGGGACTCAGTCCCATCTGCTCCACAGCCTTGTAAATCCCCTCAATAATGGCCGGGGCGGTGTAGTGGGCGTTTAAGGTGGAGCCTCTGGCGGCTTCATATTCCGCCTGGGTTAAAAGCCCTTTGAGTTCGGCATATTCCGCTGTCCACTTTTCATCATTGGCGTCAAACGCCTGGGGGATTCCTCCCCAGCCCACATACCGAGATAAGGTCGTTTGCTCCTCCGGGGTGGCGTTTTGCCCGGCGGCTTCCAGTTCCTTTAAGAGCCGGATAGCGGTCACATTCGCCTGGTACTTTGTTTTCGGCCCGCCCACCCCAAGGTCGGGGTCAGTGATACGGAAATTTTCCGCCTTGGGCGGTTCCGGTGGTGCTGCCGCTGCTGGCTCTGGCATGAACGGCTCTGGCGTCAATGACTCCGGTGCCAAAGGTTTTTGCGCGAGTGGTTCTTGCTCCTGGTGGGTAATATTTGGTGTCAGGCCGGCGGAAGGCAGGGCTTCCCGTTCCTGCTCCAGCGCCTGCTTTACCAGTTCCCGCACATAAGGAACCGGCTCATTCCGAAAAATGGGAAAGCCGGCGCTGCCTGCGAAGGTTTCGTCACGGAGGCTGACCGTGCCGAAATCGTAGTCCACGCTCTCAATAATAAAAGTGCGCTCATCGTCCGTCACTTGAAGTCCAATGGGGAGATAATCGGATATTTCCAGTTCTTTTACAACGGTGTAGGTATTCCCCTCCGGGCGGACAAAAACGGCGCTGCTGCCGTGCTGTAACAGTTTCTCCCCCTGGGCCTGCCAGCTTGTGCGGGAACCGGTGACAAGAGTTTTCCCAAGCCCCGGTATTTCCCTGGTGATCGCCTTTTTCCCCAGGGCGTTAGCGGCGGTTTCGGCGTCTTTGCCATAGTATAGATAGAGGTCGTCCACACGGACGCCGACCACATGGCCGGGGTACTGGGCCTTTAACTGTAAATATTCCTCTGTAAGCGGAATCAGGTTCGGCTCCGGGCTGGGCTGTTTTTCCCCTTCCGGCACGCCGCCACGGGCAGGATTTTCCGGCTCCTGGGGCAAGTGTGGTATATCGGCCTGGTCAGGCTCTTTCAGAGCCAGGGTGCGGCCCAGGGCGGTGTAATCCTCACCGTTATCCTGGAAGAATACAGCGCTTTGTCCGGCCTCCATTAACCGGGCGGCGATCTCCTGCCAGCCCTCCCTTATTCCCGCCACGGTCACTTGGCCGATACCGGGAAGGTCGGCGGGGAGCAGCCAGGACACGGGCATTTTCTCAAAAGCTGTCTTTGCGTCCTCACCATAAAACAGACAGTAACCGCCGTTTTGGATTCCCACCAGTTCCTCCGGGTGGGCCTCTTTTAAGGCGTTATAAGCATGGATATGGGGGACAAGGCAGGTTTCCCCGGCTGTTTCCGGTTCTATGGCATTCTCTGTTTCCATTGTTCCCGGTTCCGGTGATTCCTCCGTCTTTGCGCCGCCCCTCACCCATGCCGGGGCGTTTGCTTCCTTTTCATGCTGCTCCACGCTGGTATGGCTGTCCGCCGCCACGTCCTGGTAGGTGCGCTGTAAAATATCCTCCACCAGATATTCCCGGAAATCCGGCAGGGTGGTGTAGGCTTCATAGAGGGCAGGGCTTTTGTCCTTTAAGCCTGCCAGCAGGTTATCAACTTCTGCATAAAGTTCCCTTTGCGCCTCCACCACATCCGTATCCCGGTCACGGAGGAAGGGATAGCTCTCACTCTGTTTCACCATTTCCACCAGTTCCGGCAGGGCTGCCTCATAAAGCCGCCTTGGGTTCCGGGAAAGGCTCTCCTTTGCCTCCGCCAGAATCTCCCGGTGCAGGCGGTTATGGAACTGGGGCGTGTCAAAATAGGCTTTGGTCAGTTCCGTTTCCCCCAGGGAAAGGACGGCTCGCTGGATAGCGGCGTCACATTCCAGGAGAAGGTTCTGCTCGTCAGAGTTTTTAAGGGCATGAAAAAAGGCGCTGTCCTCAAATACCTGGGACAGCACCACAGGCTGGTACTGGTGATAAAGGTCACGGAGGGTAGGGTGGGCCGCTTCCGGCTCCGCCGTGGTTTCTGTGACCGTTTTTTCCTCCATGGAAACCGTCCCGCCGGAGAAATCAAAGGCAAGCTGGCCGGTTTGTTCTTCCCTCGTCTGTTTCCGGCTCTGGCTTTTTAACCGGTTAAGGGTGGACTTGGCGGCGTCCTGGGGGCGTTTTTCACGGTTTGCCGGCCCTTGTTTCTCCCGGTTCTTGCCGGGTTCCGTTTGTCCCGCCCCCTTCATGGTTTCCTTTGCGGGAGCAGGCACGGGGCGGCCAAGGAGAGAGTATGTGCCGTCTTTGTAAGCGGAAAGGCTGTCATAAGCGTTGGCGCATACCTCATAGCCACGCTGCCCCACAGCCATGGACTGTAAACCGTCCCTCATCACGGAAAGAAGGGTATCCACCTGGGCCGGGTCGTCAATCAACTTGCGGACGGTTTCCCAGCCCTTTCCAAAGTCCGGTTCCTCATAAGGCCGCTGTTCCTTTGCCCCATAGTAAAAGAAAGCGTTAACATCACGGGAGAGGATAAACTTCTCATATTCCGGGAAGCGTGCCTGATCGTCCGGTGTCAGGAAACGTCCGGCTCCCATCAGTTTGTCTATGCGGCGCTCTACCTGGTTCCAGTTTAAAGCGATCTGGGCGTATGGCTCCTCAAAGGTTCTTTTCAGTTTGAACCCCTTGGCGTCATGCCAGGTGTCCTGGGTAAGCCTGCCGGCCCCGCCAGTGCCAAAGGATTCCTTTAAATATTCCTGACGCTCTTTCCGGTCAGGGTGGTTCTGGAAGAACACATAAGCCGCCAGCCTGCTGTCCGAATAGCTTCCTCCTGGGGCAACGGCTTCATCGATCTCGTCCTCGGTAATAAAAGCGGGGCGCTCCTCCTTAAATCCCTCTGTCAGCGGAAATACTTTTACGGAAGTCTGGAGCCGTTCCAGCCGCCTCATTACCGCAAGGGGGCGGTGGAAATGGAACCGGAGGATATTCGGGTTTTCGGCGTATGTGGAGCAAAGTTCCCGCATTTCTTCCGCAAGAGCGGCTGTCTTTTCCGGGGATTGCAGCATGGCTTCCAGCTTCTCTGTCGCCTCCGGGAATCCGCCCCGTTCCATGTAAACCTCACTCACCAGGGGGAGCAGCCCGGCTTGGCGTGCCGGCTCGCCAAAATCCTGGCGGAGATACCAGAGGCTCTCCGCCAGTTCGTGGGCCTCATTGTCCCAGGTCTTTGCGGCACGCTCCGGGGAGAGGTATCCGCCGCTTTCCACCAGGCGGCGGATACGGCTTTCCACCTCTGTCCAGGATAAGCGCAGGCTCTCCCGGTCATACCGGGCGCTTTTTCCGCTGTTTATGGCAAGCCCGTTCCCGTCAAACCACACAGCGTAGGAAGCGCCGTCAATGGAAAAGCCACGCCCCCCTCGGCCAAATTCTCGCCGTAAAGAAACCGCCATTTCCCCGGCCTTTGCGCCGGCCTGGTATTGGGCATAGATCCGCAACGCGCTGGCCGGGTCATTGGTTCCGGCGGATAAGATTCTCTCCACCGCCTGCTCCGGCACGACCCCCATGAGGGAACTTCCAGGGGCAGGTTCCTCCCTTCCGGCCTGGGCGATACGCCCGATCTGTTCCTCCACCGTAGGGAATAGGGAAAGCTGGGAGTAAGGCGTGCCGGAAAACGGCCCGCCCATCTCCACAGCCATTTCCAGGGACGCAGAAACGGCAGGCCCAATGCCCGCCGCTTCTGGTCTGGCCGTTTCCGGCTCCGTATTCAGCTGTAGATCAGTTCCGCCATGATGATCTCCTCGGCCCGCTGGCGGATATTGTTCAGCTGTCCCACCCAAGCCATTTGGTTCTCCGCTTTCAGCCTCTCCGTCACGCCCTCGCTGGCTGCCAGTTCCGCCGTCAGGCTGTCCATCTGCTCGTTGGCCGCCTGGTCGATCTCCGTCAAATGGCTCCACAGGGTTCCCTTTAAGAGCAGGCTGGTGTAAAGGGCTTTCCGGTGTTCCATCAGGTATTTCTCCCTGGCCCTGCCGAACCTGGTCAGGGTTTCCGGTTCTCCTTCCCTGCTGTCCATCACGAGATTGGGTATCTGGTATCCGTTCCGGTTGGTGTATGTCAGATTGTTCATGTTCCTTTCTCCTTTCACGATTTAAAGCGTTAAAGTTTGCACTTTCATTATAGGCGATCCCCTGGGTTTTGGCAAGCCCTTTCTGCCCCTGCCTTGCCTGCTCAAGCTGGGCGAGCCTGACCGCTTCCCCCACCTCCATTAAGACGGCACGGCTGGCCTCGGCGGTGACGGTTCCCAGGCAGGCCAGGGTTCCCACGTTGTTGAAATTCACCACGTCGCCTAAGTCCTCCGTGTCCAGGTAAAGGGAGGCGTCCAGGCCGCAGCGGGTCAGGGCGGCGTACTGGACGCTGGCTTTTAGGGTGTCACGGAAGATAAGGTCGATGTTCTGGTCGTCCAGTTCCTCTAAAAAGCTGTCCTCCACCTCATAGTGCAGGTCACGGAGGTATTCCCCGTAGCTGTCCTCCACCACACGGGCGGCGGCCTCCATGACCGTGTCGCCCAGGCTGCCGGTTCCGGGAATGTCAAAGGCTTTCGCCAGGCGCTCCACTACCGGGGCGTGGTAGGATTCCTCCATGTTCCAGAGCCAGGGGTCTTTGCCTCCCCTGACCCGGTGGGTGTCGGAAACGTCATGGACGTTCTGGATATAGGGCCTGCCGCCGGTTCCCTTGCGGATTAAGCCGATAGCGTTGGAGCCGGCGTTGACCCAGCGGCGCATTTTGCCGTTCCAGGTTTCCATGTCGGCACAGGCCGTGGCGTCCGGGCGCTGGATATAGATTAAAAGCTGGTCGTCAAAGCTGTAGCTTTTGTAAAAGCGGGAAGCGGTAGTTAAAAATTTCTGCCATTGTTCCGGCGATCTGGTGACTTCCTGCTGGGCCTGCTTTGCCAGTTCGGAGATGTGCGTAAACCATCTGTCTGCCATAATTGACCTCCTTTCAGACGAAAAAACCCGGAACCTGCTGGGCGGGCAAATTCCGGGTGGTTTATGGATAGGTGATTGTTGGGTAACAAGCTGTTTGGTAATAGGGGTTATGTAGTCTGCTATTTTGCGGGCCACGTAAATGTTATTTCCGGCGCTCCCGGTTCTTCCGGTTCATATCTTCCAGCACCTTCTTCTGAGCCTCCGACAGCGCCCTGGGCGGGGATACTTTGACCCACTTCTTGGGAAGTTCAAAGGTCAGCGCCCCGATCCCGTTGTCCTCGGTCTGCCGCACCTGGGCCGGGTGGCTTTCGCACAAGGAGATAAGCGTGCGCTGCAAGCCGGTATTGTAGGTATAGATCGTGGCGGCGGCCTCCTGCTCATTAAAGAGGATAATGGTTTCCTGCTCATACTTTGTCACGTTCATGGCCTCACCTCTCATGGCTTTTCTTTTTGGCGGGCGGCTTTAACTCCGGTTTCTGGCTCACTTTTTTCCCAAGCTGCTCCCGGATAGAGGGCTTTTTCTCTGCCTTCTTAGGAGGTTCCTCCCTGGAAAAATCCTTCTCCCGCATTTCCCGGAAAGCCAGGACTTTCCCCTTTTCATCAGTGACAGCGGCATACATCTTCGGCAGCTTTAACATCATGCCGTCCAGACTGATACCGGCGTAATAGTTTCCGTGGGCGTCACGTTCCTTTTCAAGCAGCACCGTCTTGTCCGCCAGGACAAAGCCCTCCATCTCATATTTCTCCACCAGGCCGCAAACAATCCCGCCGGACTGGGTGATCCCGATCATCTTGCCAGCCGGTTCCAGGGGATTTTCCACAGCTGCGCCCTCGGCCACACGAAAGGCCGTAGGCTTTCCCCTTTTGTTCCGTCCGGCCACTTCATAGATCCGGGCGTCAATGTACCGGCCTGCCACGTTCCGGTTGGTGGATTCATAATACTCCGGGTTGGAGGCGCAGGGGGTGAGGACAATGCCGCCTTTGATGATCAGCTGCTCCGGGGTGATCTCGTCCGGCTCGATGTGGCGTTTAAACCGGCCCACTGGCTCCACGGGAAAGACTTCCGGTTCCCTAAAATCCCCCGGCTCCTGCTTTTGTTCCGGCAGGTTGTTCAGGATTCCGTCGATCATGTTGGTGTTGGCTTCCATCGACATCTCGGCGTTTTTAAGATAATTCTCATTGGCGGCAGCCGGGATAAGGGCGTATGACCGGGACTGTTCCGGTGACAGAGGGCCAGGATATTCCGCATAGCCAAAAGCCTCCACCGTGCCCCGCTCATATTTGTGGGGCCTGGCGGTGAACCTGGTCACGTCCGTTGGCCCCATGTAGGGGTAAGTGCCGATATTCATGGCTTCCTGGGTAATGTAATAGCGGAACCGGCCCGGCTCCTGGGCGATGAACTGGGGCACTTCCTGAAACCCGAACCGGTCTACATAGTGGGCCGTATCCCTGCCATTTTCATGGAATACCACGATGTCGGACACGGAAAGGCTGTGCCCCTTAAAATCCGCCGGGTGGTTGAGATTGAACCTCTCATAAATCTGGTTCAGCTTATCCTGGGCAGAGCCGCCCTCCGGCAGCGGGGCGGTGTAAACCTGGCTGTAATTGTCCGGCTCCACAGAAAGCCCGGACTTTTCCAACCGTTCCAAAGGCTCAAACCGGTGGTAGTGGAGCGCCTCCCCGTCCTTTAACTGGTAAATGGTAAACGTGTCCGCCTCCCGCTTTGGGCTTTCTGCCTGCTCCATAAACGGAAAGACAGCGCCGTAATGCTCCCCCAGCCGGCGCAGGGACAACAGTGTGTTCTCTGCCATCACAGCGCTCGTCCCGTCCGGTTGATAGGAGATAGCCTCATTTAAGAGAAACTCATAAAATTCTTTTGCTGTCCACTGGTTCTCATAATCCCTTGCGGTTATCTGCCCGTCTGCCGTATAGGAAAGGCTGATGTCATAGATCTTTAAGCGGTCAAGGGCAGCCAGGAGTATGTCGATCTCGTTATCTAACAACGTTTTTATATCCATAGTTTACTCCTTTCCCTGGGTATTTTTCGGTCTGGGTGGCAGTTCAATCTTATAATTGACATACTTTCCGCCCGTGTCCGCCAGCACTACGAAAGCGTCATAGAGAACGCCCTTTTTCTCACTGAACAGCCCCTTTACCTTGATACGCCCGTTCTTTAACAGAGCCGCCGCCATGGGCTTGGTCAGTTCCTTGTGCTTGGAAGTAAAAAACCGGTCGTCTTTCCACATGGAAAACGGACATTCCCGGCTGGTACAGTAAAAATTCTTCTTTCCCTCCACCACGTCACTCCCGCAGCGGGGGCAGGCTCCGATCACTTCCCTTGACCGAAACATAGAGGTATCCACGGAAACGCCCCGGTATTGGGCCACCAGGTCAGAAACCATGCCCTCGATCCCCTCCATGAAAGCGGCGGCGGACTGTTCCCCACGTTCCACGTCCTTTAAGCCCGATTCCCACTGGGCGGTCAGGCTGGCGGATTTCACCGTGTCCGGCAGGACAGCGATCAGGTCGGTTCCCTTTTTGGTGGGGAGTAACTGTCTGCCTTTGCGCTCCAAAAATCCCCCTCGCACCAGCTTTTCCAGCACGCCGGCACGGGTGGCCGGGGTTCCAAGGCCCGTGCGCTCTACGTCCCCGATCTGGGCAAACTCTTTAGCGCCGGCGTGTTCCATGGCCGAGAGGAGCAGATCTTCCGTGAAATGCCGGGGCGGGCTTGTGGTTCCCTCCTTTGCGGTCGCTTTCATCTTCTCAAAGGTCTGCCCCTGGGAGAGAGGCGGCAGGGCTCCCGGTTCTTCCTTAGAATCACTTTCCGGTTTCTTTTTCAGGGTGGAAAGAAACGCCTGCTCCACTTCTGTAAATCCGGGGGAAACGATCACCCGTCCCTTTGCCGTAAACAGACCGCCGCCGCAGGTGATCTCCGCCTCCGTGTCCTCATAAACCTGCTTTTCCCCCACGGCGCACAAAAGCCGTATCGTCACCAGGGTCAGAAGGTTCCGTTCCCCCGCAGGCAGCGCCGAAAGGTCAACCCCGGCCATCTGGTTTGTGGGGAGCAGGGCATGGTGGTCGTTCACTTTGGCGTTGTCTGTCACACGGGCGGCGTCCACGCCGGAAACTGTCACCGGAAAGGGCAGGGCAGAAATGGCCGCCTCACACAGTCCGGGGAGAGTATCCCTCATGTCCTCCGTCAGATAATTGGAATCCGTGCGGGGGTAGGTCAGCAGTTTCTTCTCATATAACGCCTGGGCGTAATCCAGGACTTGCTGGGCCGTGTAGCCAAAAATCCGGTTCCCGTCCCTTTGCAGGGAGGTCAGGTCATACAGTTTTGGGGACTGGACAGACTTTTGTTTCTTCTCCACCTTGTTTACAACAGCAGCCTGACCGTAGCAGGCGGCAGCCAAATGGTCGGCGGCTTTGCGGTTTTCACACCGCCCGCTGACGGCGGAAAACTTCCCACAATCCAGAGCAACGGTATAAAATTTTTCCTTTTTAAACCCGGAGATCGCCGCCTCCCGTTCCACCACCAGGGCCAGGGTCGGCGTCATGACCCGGCCCACGTTCAGGGTTTTCTGGTAAAGGGAAGAAAACAGCCGTGTGCCGGAGATCCCCACCAGCCAGTCCGCCTTGGCACGGCAGAGGGCGGCTTCATACAGCCGGTCATAGTCCTTTCCAGGGCGCAGTGCGGCAAACCCCTCCCGGATAGCGGAATCCTCCATGCTGCTAATCCATAAGCGGTCAAAAGGCTTTTTACAGTCTGCATGGTCATAAACCAGCCGGAAGATCAGTTCCCCCTCCCGGCCTGCGTCCGTGGCACAGACCAGGCTCTCCACGTCCGGGCGGTTCATCAGCGAAACCAGCACCTCATACTGTTCCTTTTTGTCCGGGGCGACAGCGTATCTCCATTTCTCCGGTATAATGGGCAAGTCCTCATAACACCACCTGGAATATTTAGGGTCGTAAGCGTCAGCCGCCGCCAGCCCGACCAAATGCCCCACGCACCAGGACACAAGATAGCCGTTCCCCTCCAGATACCCCTGCCCCCGTTTTCCGGCCCCCAGCACAGCGGCAAGGCTCTGGGCCACGCTGGGCTTCTCGGCAATCACAAGTTTCATAAAAATTCCTCCTGCCAATTTTTGAAAACAAAAAAGAGCAACCATTATTGACTGCTCTCTGAAAAATGTTTATTCTGATTTTGTTACTTTAAAAGCTGGATAATTTTCTCCTTTTTGGCATAGTCCCTTTATCTCAAATTTATGAAGTTTGTTAAATTTGTCAGTACACTGTAGTTCTAAAAAGAAAATACATCCTTCCTCTTCAAGTCCCGGATTCTTCAAATCCACTTGATATATGCCATTACTTGGAATACAAGGATATTGATAATCATCATTTGATTTCCAAATTATATCATTATTGGGACTAAAAATCTTAATATTATAAAGTTTTACTTCACTTGCAATATTTTCAGATATATTTTGAATATTAAATTTTAAATGTGATTTTCGTCCCTGTGTCCCATTTGAAAAGGCACTAAATTTAGGAATATTGCGTTCGTATTCCATTTGTTCTAAAAGTTCTGTTCTTCGATCTGATTCGATTTTTATTATATGATTTTGATAGAGGGCTAAAATACCTAATACTACTGTACCTAAAAAGGCTAAGATTGAGCCGTAATAACTTAACAAATCACCGGCACTCCATTCAGCAACCCAAAATGAATTAGGTGCTTTAATTTTAAACAATACATGAATAATTAGTGGAACTCCAAAAATAATAACAAATGAAATTATTGCTATCGGTATCTTGTGCCTTTTTAACCAGTCAAACATAAATTGCCTCCTAAATCGTGAATATATAGCGAAAATCAATAGCAAATATGTTTCTAATTTTAGCATAGGTTGTTTCTCAAAACCACATGAAATTTAGGAAATAAAACGATTTTCAAATCATATCAATTTTTTCTCCTCCTTCCATTCATCAGTTCCCGATAGCAGATCCCCACACAGCGCCGCCCCCTGCCATAACTACAGTCATGGCAGGGGGAATCCTGGGCGGCAGAGGGGTTTCCCCTTCTCACACGCCCACCCGTGGGCTTCTGCGTCATCATGCGCTCCAGTCCGGGGTTGTCAGAAAACAAGGTCATCGTCACCCTCTATGGGAATGTCCTCGTTATCTTCCTCATAAAGCCGGCGCTGTTCGGCTTCTTCTTCCTCGGAAATATCCCGTGTTTCCGGTTCCTCCCCAAAGGGCTGTGCCATATCCTCATTGACCATAGGCTCCTCCGGCCCCTCAAAATCAAACTCGTCAATGTCCTCGGCATCGTCCAGTTCATGCCTGGGTTTGTAAACCTTAAAATAGTAGCCAAGGCCGCCGGCGGCAAGGGCGACCACCAGGGCGAGGAACAAAATGCCGTTATTGCTCTTTGGTGCGGGCGGCTCCGGCTCCTCCTTTGGCTCCTCCGGCTGTGTGGGCGGTTCGGTCACTGGCTCTGTTTCCTCCGGCGGTTTCTCCGGTTTTGTGGCAGTGACAGCGGCCTGGGTGTCCTTTTGCGCCAGAGCCATGAGATCGCTTTCCGTCACAGCGTTGAGGAAATAGACGTTCTCGCTGTCACGCTGCTTGTCAATGACCAGGTAAAACACGTTTTCGTCCGGCGTCATAATGGTGTAGAACTCCTTGCCCTGGCTGTCCGTGGCGTTGTCCACCACCGTAGCGCTGCCTTCCGGGGTAAAAGGGTTGTCCTCCTTTTCCCCCACAGCCGTAGGACTTACCGCAGAAGGGTCTTTTTCCTCTGTATCCTCCTTGGAAGTCTGGCCGGAACCACCGGGCTTTTCCGATTGCCCGGATACAGAACCGTTCCCTTTCTGGCCGCCAGGGACAGCGGTTCCGCTGCCGGAGGCAGCCGTCCCCGGAGCAGCCGGTGACGCAGCCGGGTTCTGGGCTGCCGGGGCCTGGGCCGTGGGGTTAGCGGCGCTTCCAGAGCCTGCCCCGGTTTCTTTTCCCGGTTCCTCATAGTAGGCGTTTCTCATTTGGGTCATGCTGCTTTTGTTGCCGGCGTTGTCCGTAGCCTGAATGGTGATCTGCTGGTAATTGTCGGCGTAATCCTTCAGCCGCACGTCCAGGGTGCCATTGTTCAAATCAGAAAAGGCATTTCCGCACACATACACCTGATCCACGCCGGAGAGGTCGTCACTGGCCTCCACCCGCAGAAGTTCCCCGTCAATCCCCGCCCGGACAGTGGGGGCCTCCCGGTCAAAAACTTCTATGTACCGGTTCTTGGTGTGGGTCTTCCCGTTCTTGTCGGTGACGGTCACATAAATGGTGCAGTTCTCCGAAATCTCCACGGCGGTTTTCTCTTTCTCCGCCAGGTCGTCCGTCAAGTCCACCCAGCTGCCACCGCTGTTGATCTTCGCCTCCACGGTTTCCCAGCCGGTTCCGTTTATGTCCCTGACACGGATTGTCACCTTAGCTTTCCTGGTATGCCAGCCGTCCGGGGAGAGAATGGAAATGGTAAACTTAGGTGTTGCCGGTTCCTGGCCGGTACATTTTGTCCGGTCATTTTTGCAGAGCGGGCAATCCGTATTGACCGCACCGGCGGCGCATTTCTCTTTGCAAACACATTTCTCCGGCTCGTCTGACGGTTTCTCTGATTCTGAAGGCTTTTCCGGTTCCGAAGGTTTCTCCGATTCTGACGGCTTCTCCGGCTCCGAGGGTTTCTCCGATTCTGACGGTTTCGCCGGCTCCGACGGTTTTTCCGATTCCGAAGGCTGTTCCGGTTCCTTGCCAGTACACTGTGTCTGGTCAGTCTGGCAAAGGGCGCACTCCGGGTTGACGAAACCCTCCCGGCATTTTTCAGCGCAGGAGCAGGCAGCGGGCGGCTCCTCAACCGCCGGGGCAATACACAGATCCATGTCGGCGGCGCAGGCCGGGCACTGGGTATTGTGGCTGTCCCTGGTACAGCGCTTCTCGCAAAAGCAGGGCGGCTTTTGTGACGTTTCCTCCTCCGCTGCCGCCTGCCCCGTGCAGCTTTCGGCATTTTCCAGGCATACCGGGCACTCCTGGTTGAAAGCCTCCGCCGTGCAGAAGCTGTCACAGACGCAGGCACCGGCGTTGTTTTCGGAACCCGTATTTTCCGCTGCCATGCCAAGAAGCGGCACGGCGAAAAGAAACAGAGAGAGCAGCAGGCAGGCCGTCCCAGTGAGCCTCTTATTCCGTTTTCTGTTCCAGTCCATCATTCTCCTCCCTCTCCATGAAAACAGGCGCCCCGGCTTTTGAGCCACGGAACGCCTTGATAAACGCCGCCAGTTCCTCCGGGGCCACACTAAGCCCGCGAACCATGCCGACGATCTCCACGTTTTCCAGTTCTGTTTTCTGCTGTTCCAGTTCCCGAAGCCGGGTCTGCTGGGCGGCAATCTTTTCCTTTGTCCTGCTGATTTCCGTCAGGACTTTTTGAAGTTTATTGCTTGAATTCAAATCGTAAATCCTCCTTTTTCTGTTTTCTTTTCCGGAACTCCCCGCTGCCGGGGCGCCCTGTTTCCGCCAGTCCGGGTCATAATCATTGAAATCCCCAATGGCCCAGAACAGACGCTTGTTGTTCACCCACCGCTGGAGCTGCCTGGTAATGGGCGGGGCGGTGGCCTTCTCATAGATCATCACGTAAGGGTCGTATCCCATGTCCCGCAGGGTGTAAATCCGGTATAAATCCTGCTCATGGCTGCTCCCATAATTCGTCAGCACATAAACCCGGCGCTTCCGGCAGTCCTTAACGGCGGTCATCTGGGCGAACTGTTTAAAATACGGGGTCAGATCGTCCTCCGGGTTATCCCAAGCGAAATGCAGCATTTTTGTCCTGACCCGGTTGAGCATGGCCGCCTTTTTGGGGGTCATAAGCCGCACGTCCAGCCCCTGGGTAAAGTCCACCGTGGCCCCGCTGTCCGCAAGCTGGGCAAGGAGCCGTTCCCAGTCCGGGCAGGCCAGAAGATTAGCGTCCAGCAGCTTGATTTCTTTCTGCCCACACCAGAACTCCGAGAGGTCAGCCACCGCCACACTCCTCAACCCCTCCTTCTTCCCCACGATACAAAAACCGCACCCACGAGGGCAGCCCCGTGACAGAAAGCCGTAGGCGGTGTCGGCAAACTGGGGATAAAGGGCGTAGTCCGGGCAGGTGTGTTCCACCTCCTCCGGGAGCCGGTTGTCCAGGCCGTAGCCCGTGCCTCCCCGCACAATGCGGTCGGCGTGGATTATCCCCGTAAAATCCTTGGAGTAACTGTCCGTAAAGACCCGGCTCATGTAAACCAAATCATAACGCCGGCTTTCCCTATGCCATTCCACAGTATCACCCCGGTTCTTGTGGTAGGCCGAAAGTTTCATCAGGCACAGGTTGGGCCAGCGGTGGCCATCCACATCAATCAATCCGATCCTCAATCCTTCCTCCTTCCTTTTCTGCGGTATCCCCGCATTTCCCCTAGTTAAGCCTGCCCATGGCGTAGTAATGCCCAGACCAGTACGGGCTGTCCGTCCGGGCGTATTGGATTGGCGACCCACAGTGGATCATGCGGTTTTCCCCCACATAGATCCCCACATGGCTCACCGGCCCCGGCGAGTTGTAGGTGCCGGTAAAGAAGATGATGTCCCCCGGTCTGGCCTCGGATTTTGGGATATGGGCGCACTGGTTATAAATGCCCTGGGCCGTGGTGCGTGGCAGGTTGTGGACGCCGCTGTGGGTGTAGACATAGCACACGAAGCCACTGCAATCAAAGCTGGTCGCCGGGCTGGAACCGCCCCAGACGTAAGGGAATCCCAGGTATTTCTCCGCCTCCCGGATAAGGACCGCAAACTCCGGGTCAGCCAGGGCCTCCCCCGGAATGTCGTAATCCTCCCCGGCGCTTTCATTGGCGTAAATATCATTTCCAAACAGATCCGGCTTGTTGCCCTTTAAAGAGAGGATTGCCGTGTACCGTTCCTTTTGTTCCGCCGTCAGTTCTCCCATAGCTATCGTGCCGGTTCCTTTATTCCGCAGGGTCACATAGAGGATCTTGTACTCATATTCCTCCTCTTCCTCCCAGGTGTCCCCGGTTTCCGAATCCGTGTGGGTGACGGTGCGTGTCCGGATCTCCGTTACCTCACGGGTGGTAAGGCTGTACTGCAGATCAAAAAGCCTCTGTAATTCCGTCCACACCTGGCCGGGGGTAAAAGCGTCATACCTGGCCGTCAGGTAGGAGATCAGTTCATTGGGGTTGTGGCCGATACTGTCCACGTCATAGCGGTACTCGTCAAAGCCGGGGTAAGTGCCCTCAATATTCGACAGCCGGTTTTGCAGACCGGTTTCCAGTGCGGCAAAATCCGCCTCCGTCTGGATAATATCCGGTTCTTCGGACGTATAGGACGTACCCAGGGCGGCGCTTATGGCTCCCTCCATCATCATGGAGCAGGAGGAAAGGGAGGAACCCACCATAACAAGCAGGGCCGCCCCAAGGCCAACGACCACCAGGCCGCCCTTGTGCTTTTTTGCGATGTTTAAAGCTGCCCGGCCTATGGAGCCGGCAATGTCCTTGGCTTTCCCGGCAGCGGACACACCCTGCTTCCCGGCCTTTTTCGCCTTTCGGTAATCTTTCGCATACTGCCGCTTGATTTTTTGTTTCTGGAGAAAATTCTTGACCGTGTGCTTCTGTAATTCCGGGTTATCCCGGAGGGCAGCACGGTAGGCGGCACTGACATTGGCCTTGTCCGCCTTGATCTCCAGCTTCTCCACCTGCTTATAAGGGGCATTTTGGTGATAATTCTTTACCTTGTGAGCAGCAAGGGCGGCGGTTCCCTCCCCGGCCAGTTCCGTCCTGTGGGCGGCCTTGGTTCCCACGTTTTCCTCCTCCGCCTGGTAGACTTTGGCGTGGAGATTGGCGCCGGCGCTCTGGGCCATGCGCCTTGCCGCCTTCTTTGGCAGGGCCTCCTTCCCCCGCCGCTTTTCCGTTTCCTCAAACCGGAGGGTGTGCTTCAGCCTGCTTTTTTGGGGGTCAAGTTCCTTTTTCAGCCGCAGCTTTTTCTTTTTGGGGATTTTCTTTTTTGCCCGTTCCAGCTTGGTTCCCAGGACTTCCGCCTTGTGCTGGGCACGGGCCGCCCGTTCCTCCGGGCTGAACAAAAGCCGCTTACTGCGCTCCACATCATCGGCGTCATAAATATTTCCCTTTTTTCTCAAGAATCCCTTCACCTCCTGTTATCCTTTCGCAAGGCTGTATTGCCTGGGCAATCCTTCTCCTGGCGGTTTCATAATGGCCCCGGTCGATTTCAGCGCCCAAGTAGTCCCTTCCCGTGGCCATAGCCGCCAATGCGGTGCTGCCAGTTCCCATAAACCCGTCAAAGACCAGATCCCCCGGAAGGCTGGAAATCTGAATCAGCCAGGATAGGCACTCCACGTTTTTGATCGTAGGGTGAAAAATCTGGTTCCGCTTCTGCCAGGTAGAGTTATAGGTCGCCTTGGGATATTCCTCCCCGAACCAGTAACTGTTAAATCTTGTCTTATACTTCTTGCTGGGTTCCCTTCCCCGCTGAAAACGGGTTCCCTCCTTTTTACGGTTTTTCAGCAGCGTGGTGTGATTAAATACCCGCCGTCCCTTCTGGCAGAAAATCAGCCATTCCCCGTTATTTGCGAAACTTCCCTCCAAGTCCCCAATGCCGCCAATGGTTCCCTTTTCAATGACCAGGCAGTTTTTCACCACAAACCCGGCCTGCGTTAAGCACTGATAATGGTAAGGATAGCAGTCAAACCGGGTAAAAAAATAGGCGTGGGCGTTTTCTCTTAAGATTCGGTAGCTTTCCCTGGCAAACCTCTGGTAGTCAATTCCCGTGTCCCCCTCCAGCATGGAATGTTTCCGATTAGAAAAATGGTTCTGATAAGAAATGCCATAGGGCGGGTCAGTGAGGATTAAGGAAACACTACCGTCCGGGATTTTGAAGAACAGTTCCATGCAGTCCCCCAAATAAATATGGTTGCGTAATAAATCCATGGCTCCTATGTCTTTCTCCTCCAAAATCCTGCCCCCTTACTCCGCAAGATCGGCGGGCTTGGTGGTCATGACCTGGTACAGTTTGGTGTCCGTGGGGAACTTATCAATAAAAGGAATGATCTTGTCCCCGAAGAACAAAAGCCCTTCCCCGGCCCCGCTGTTGGTGATATGAGTCAGTTCCTGGGGCGAGATCCCCAGCCGCTGGGCAAGGATATTCCGGTCGCTGGCCGCCTGGTTCAGCATTAAAATAAAATCGCTGTTTTCCAGGATATTCTCAATCTCCGGGCTGTCCAAAAGGTCTTTCACGTTCTGGGTCAAAGCCGTGGGGATACCGTTCCACTTGCGGAAACGCTTATAAATCTCCGCTGTGTAGGCCGCTGTCTGGGGTTCTTTTAATAAAAGGTGGAACTCGTCCAGGTAGATCCGGGTGGTCTTCCCGGCGTAGCGGTTTATGGTGGTTCGCTGCCAGATGTTGTTTTGCACCGTCAGCATACCCGGCTTTTTTAAGTTCTGCCCCAGGGCGCTGATATCATAGCAGACCACCCGGTTGTTGATGTTCACATTGGTCTGGTGGTTTAAATAGGAAAGAGAACCGGACACATAAAGTTCCAGAGCCGTGGCCAGTTCCAGTGCCTGCCCTTCCTCCTGGGAGCGCAGGCACTGGTACAGATCCCCAAGCACCGGCATCCGTTCCGGCCTTGGGTCTTTTAAATACTCCCGGTAAATCTTGGGGATACACCGGTCGATCACCGATTTCTCTATGGGCTTCAACCCGCCATGGGAAGCCGATAAAATCAACTCACAGAACGACATAATAAAATCCGCCTTCATAAGCAGCGGGTTCTCCCCCGTATCCACGGACAAGTCCACATCCAGGGGGTTGATGTAATCGCCGCTGTCTGGGGCCAGCCGGATAATCTGGCCGGAAAGCTGCCGGCAGAGGGAGAGGTACTCATGCTCCGGGTCTAAAAACAGCAGGTCGTCACTGGTATGCAGGTACACGTCCGCCGCCTCCCGCTTGCAGCTGAAGGACTTGCCGGAGCCGGGGGTTCCCAGCACCACCCCGTTGGGGCATTTCAGTTTCTTCCGGTCAGCCAGTATCATGCGCCCCGTGGTGGCATTTAACCCATAATAAACCCCGCCCTTCTGGAATACCTCGCAGGCCCGAAAGGGCAGGAAAATAGCCGTGCCGCTGGTGGTCAGCCCCCGCTGGATCTCCACCTGGTTGATCCCGATAGGGAGGGCGGAAAGAAAGCCCTGCTCCTGCTGGTAGTCCAGCCGGATTAGATCACAGTTCTGGGTATTGGTGATCCCGTCCGCCGAGTAGACCAGGTTTTCCAGCTTCTGGCGGCTGGCAGCCATATGGACAATGAGAATTGTCACCATAAACATCTTTTCATCATGGTTCTGTAAATCCTCCAACAGCTTCTGGGCCTCCTTGCCAAAGGTCACAAGGTCAGGGGGCAGGATATCCATGTCAAACCCGGAACGCACGGCCCGTTTCTGCTCGTCAATCTTGGCTTTGTCCAGATCGCTCAGTTTCCGCTTCACCGCTTTTAAGGCGGCGTTCTGGTCGAGAGCCTTGGCATGGATACTGACGATCTGGCTGCCCTCCAGTTCTAAAACGCTGTTGAGCAGGGTGTCATATAACTTGGTGGCCCGTATCTGTAAAAAAGAAACAGCGCCGAAAGAAGCGCCGGTGCGGAAGTAACGCCCGTCCTTAAAAAAGAAGGAACTGGGGGCGATATAGTCCTTGCTGGAAAGGCCGGTGCCGTTTAAGGAATCCCAGTTAAACCGGAACTTCCTCCGTTCCTCCAAGTGCAGGCATTTGTGGAGCAGGGCCAGCCGTTCGTACCCGTCCATGGGGTGGGCCGTCACCATAAGGGCACGGAAATGGCCCACCACGTCACTGTCGATCTGCCCCAGCCGGGAGCGTGCCTGCTTTACATTATCTGCCTCAATGGTATAGGTCAGGCAGATCCGGCGCTCATACCGGCTTTTTGATACCTGCTCCACCAGCATATCGCTGTACTCTTTGCGGATCTCATCAAAGGCGTCGCCCTGGGGAGCGATAGCTAACATCTGCCGGTATTCCGCCATATCCGCCGGGCAGCAGACCACGGACAACTCAAAGCCCACGGAGGGGCCGAAATAATTGACCAGCTTGCAGTAAAGTTCAAAGAGAACCGCCTTCTCATCGTCAGAAGCCTCGGCGTAATTGATGTCCTCGCACACGACGCTTTTACTGAAAAGCCGGCTGGTGATCCGGCAGACGCCGTCCTGGTACATCTCCTCATAGGGAATGGTCTGCTGGGCGGTGCGGGCAATTTTGCCTTCCCGCTTCGCCCGCCTTACGGCCTTTTCCACCCGCCTTTTGTCGGCGGGGGAGAGCCTGGTTCCGGGGCGAATGATAAGATGTTCCCAGCCCACGGCGTTTGTCGTTTGTGGTCTTGTTCGGAATGGAAACAAGCTGCTTTACCTCCTTTTCGTAGCGCTCCTGCCGTTCCAGGGCGGCAAGGCGGTTGTTGGTCTGGTACGGCCTGACCGCCGGGGCCAGGAACCGGACACGAATGATATTCTTTAAAATCTTTTCCAGGGGCTGCCCGTTCTTCTCATACAGCCCCAGCAGCATAAAAGGCGCTGCCAGGGCGATCAGAAGAAGCAGGGCGGCGTCATTTCCCAGAGCGTGCCGGGTCAGAAAATACCCCCCGGCCCCCAAAAGGCCGCCCAGAAAAAAGCAGATGATCTGCCGCCTGGTAAGGCCGAAAGCCACCTTGTCCTTCACCTCGGTCAAGTCCTTGGTAATGGTCACGTAAGCCATAGAAATCCTCCTTTCTTTGCGCTGGCTTTTTAATGGGCATTCAGGATACCCTTGGCCACGGAGCCGGTCTTAAACAGGCTGAAGCACAGAAGCACCGTGTAGGCGGCGCAGCTCCAGAGGGCAGCCTGCAGATCGCCTCCCAGGGTGAGGGCGTTGACCAGCACGGCGTAAATGCCCACGCAGACCATGATAAAAAACCCCTGAAGCCCCAGGGCGGCAAGGCCCCGCACATAGTTGGTGCCGATGTTCCCCCATTCCCGGTTCATCAAGGTGGCGAAGGGAAGGGGGCCGACACTGGCGTAAAGTAGGGTAAGAACCCGACGCCTTACCATATCACTATGGCAGGTTTCCGAGAACTTCCCTCCGAACCGGACTTACACCTCTCGATGTATCCGGCTCTCCAGATGTCAGTCTAATTTCCCGGCGTGTAACTTATCGTGACAGTCAATGCAGAGTGCCATTGTCTTGCGCCTGCGCCCAATCATGGCGATTTCCCATTGTTTCCTGCCACTCAAATCTTTGAGTTTTCGTACATGGTGTATCTCAAGCGGTACATTCTCTGCGCCGCACCACTCGCATTTATTCGCCTGCAATCTTTTCATCAAGCTGTTGCGCCCATAGTTCTCGACTACTCTTGCTACTATATCGGGATTGCCGCTTTCCACTTTGGTATTCCGGCAAAAACCGTTGTTGTAGAACAGCACTTTACCAACTTTGCCATTTTTCTTCGGGTACTCCACAACAAAGTCTTTCCCTTGGCGGTACTTGCGAATAATTCTGCTAATTCGTGTCCGATACTTTCCGGCGAAAGTTTTGAGCATACTGTATCTCATTACATAGTAGAAGTTGTTGAGTACGGTCACGTTGTTTGCGAGCCGGTAGTAGTTGTACAATCCACGGATTTCTGCGTTGTACTGGTTTAGGATTTCCAAGTCGTCCAGGTGCAACAGGCGGGTACGCCGGACGGGTTCCCAAACCTCTTTGTTTCCGTTCTGTTTGTTGTATTTAATTTTGAGGGCACTGTAGGAGAGCAGGCGTTTAACCCATTTGTCATGGGGAACATAAAGCAGGACTTTTCCGTTGTTTACTCGTCTGGTAGCTCCCGTTTTGGTCTTTTTGTTATATGCGCCTTTGGCGATTGTGACCTCGTATCCCAGAAACTTTGCAAAATCATGTCCGTGGGTAATCAGTGTCTTTTCTCCGGACATTTCCAGATGAAGTTTTTCCCAGATAAAACAGCCTACTTCTTGTTTTACCTGTTCTGCGTCCTCTTTACTGCCGATAACCCCTATCAGGAAATCATCCGCATACCGGACATAGCAAATCCTCTTATAGCTGTCGTCCATCTGGTCACTGTACGGCATGGATTTCAGACTGCGCCGCAGTTCCCGGATTTCCGCAATTAAGCCCTCTTTTTCTTTCTCGCTCATTTTAGAGAGATTTCTTTTAAGCCGTTGCTCTTTTCCCCGGCAAACATCCAACTTCTTCTTGAACGCAGGATTGATTTTACGGCGGTTTCCGCAGTTGAACTTCTCTGCGTATTCTGCTATATAGTTGTCCAGTTCGTTCATATAGATATTTGCAAGGATGGGGCTGATGATAGAGCCTTGGGGAGTGCCGGAGTAGGTATTGTGATAATTCCAGTCCTCCATATATCCGGCTTTCAGAAACTTCCATAGCAGACCAATGAAATGTTCGTCTGCAATCCGCTTCCGCAGAATGTCAATCAGCACATGATGGTCTACATTGTCAAAACAGCCCTTTATATCCCCCTCAACGAACCACTTTGTCCCCGTAAAATATTTCTGCACATATTTGAGTGCCGTATGGCAGCTTTTGTTTATGCGGAAACCGTGGGAGTAGTCGCTGAAAGTTGGCTCATAGATGCTCTCTAAGATGAGCCGCACCACCTCCTGTATCAGTTTGTCGTCAAATGACGGTATTCCCAGAGGGCGCATTTTCCCATTGGATTTCGGGATATACGTTCTCCTCGCCGGGTTGGGCTGGTAGCTGAAATCACGCATTTTTTCAATGAGGGCGTTTATCCTTGCCATTCCCATACCGTCAATGGTTTTGCCGTCTGTTCCGGCTGTCATGTTGCCTGGTTTCGCCTGTATCCGCTGGTATGCCAGCAGATAGAATTGTGGATTGTATAGATTGCGGTATAACCGCTCGTACTTGTAACTCTTGTTACACGCCTTGGATTTTAGGCTTTCCAACACATTTTCAGGACTTCTCATAATGCCTCACGCACCTTTCCTTTTTATGAATTGGTTGACATCCTACCTCCCTTCGCCATGTAGACGGCTTTCCCGCCCTCGGACTACTACGGAGGCTCCGTTGCCATGCCGGATATTCAGCGTCATCTTTCTTGGGTTTTTACCCCTTGAAATTTTTCACCTTGCGGCATTACGCATAGCCGGATAATCCCGGCACTCCGGTTTAGGCAATCTCCAGTTAGACACCTTGGGAAAAGCGTATTGTGATGTCGGTAATGGGTTTTCGTCCTTTTCCGCTTACTGCGGCTGGCTGTCATAAGTATCGTGCGGTCTGTGTCTACCTGTCACATTCCGCTATGACATACGGCGAATACAACCATCCTGCGCCGCCGGGTCGAGTATCCCGCCTCGGACTGCCCTTAAAGCAGTTTAGCCTTGTTCCTCATTCACAATGTTGCGTCTTGCCGCTCAGTCGTGGGTAGATGGTTTCCCCAACTTGCGATTTTTTCGGTACGCTATTGTCCCCCTTGTGGTTTCCCTCCGGGGTAAACCGAATGACGCTAAAGTGACATTTTTTCATGTCTTTGATACTTTTCTTTACCGGCTTGCCAAAGCCGGATTCCCAAAATGCCCGCGCACCGCCTTTGGATGAAAAGCGGCACTTCTGGACGCGCTATAAATCTCAATCATGCGCCCATACAAAATGACCGTGATCACAAGCCCCATGACCTTCATGGCAAAGGTCATGACCCAGGTTTCCAGCATGAGGGCAAACAACTCCCCCAGTTCCATGGCCTCCAGCTGGGTGGTGATGTTGGCCAAGGCGGACGTGATGTCAATGGCGGCGCTGGTGTTGATGACCCCGGCGCTCCTCTGCACCATGGTCTGGGCCACCTGAAAAATGGCGATGATAAAATCAAAAGTATGGTTCACGATGATTGCCGCCGCCGCTGACTTGAACGCCCACTTAAAAAACATAAACGTATCAATGTCATGGAGGTTGTTCTTGTCAATAATCATGGAGATTAACTCATAAGTCAGCACGGCGGCGATCACAAGCCCCGCTATGGGGACGACCACGTTCCGGGAGAGGGAGAGAATGATTGAGAAGACGCCGGAGTTCCAGGTTTCCGGCGTCTTTCCCACTTCCGAAGCGATTGTGGCCACTTTGCTGTTGACATCGTGAAACATATCCGACAAGTTGCCGGTGACAGCCCCGATCAGGAAATCCCTGATCCACTGCTCAATGGCGTCGATGATACTCTGCATAGGCCACTACCTTCCCCTTAGATCGTGATCAGGGTGGACAGCATGGGAACCACCTTGAGGCCCAGGAGCATGATCCCCCCGCCGGCCATTAATTGTTTAACGCCCTGGCTCTTGCTGGCCGGGTTGTCCGACCCGTACCCTTCCATGAGGTTGATCACGCCCCACACGCCGACGCCCCCGCCAAGGGCCACCACTAAGGTTGACATCGTTGAAACGGCAGTAGTAAAGAAACCCATATATTTTCCTCCTATTTTTGAAAATGTGTTGTCTGCTGGTTATCTGTGACTGGTTTTAGGGTATTTGAGTGTCGGCCTTTTTCCGGGTCAGCCCTCACCGGCGGGCGGACGTGCTTCTTCACCCGCACCATGGTTTTGGTAAATTCCGGGCACTCCGTCCTTCTTATCCGGTGTCTGGAAATCTGGGACAGATCATCTTTTCCACGCTTTCCATTTAATGCCTCCACGATTGTTTCCAGCACCCTGACCGCTTCATTGAAAAATTCCATAACAGCCTCCTTTCCGGTTGGTTTCTCCGGTATCCGCCGTATCTGGGCAAAAAGAAAAAGGCCCCACCGATTTTGAAAACCCCAAGGGGTATCGTTTCGGTGGAGCCTTCACCCAGCCGTTTCCGGTGGCAGTTCTCCTAACTCATAAAGTTCATATTCCTCCTCCGGCTTTACTTTCAGCCGGTGTTCCAGGTAAGCCTTCACGTCAAAGGCATACTTGGGATTGGCGTCCGCCGTGTATTTGTACTGGGGGTGGCGGGTAAGGTCATATTTCCTGGAATAAAACGGGCGCACCCCCTGCACCTGGACAATGCAGCGGCTGGAGGGCATAACCGCCAGTTCGTCCACGCTCATCAACTCCTTTCCCAGACGCTGGTAGTTTAATCCGTAAGTGCGCTGCGCCCCACGGGAATCGCTCTCATTCATGGTGTCAATGGTTTCCTTCCCCAAAAGGCCGGACACCATCTTTAAGCTGCTTTCCTCCTTCCCGCCTAAAAACAGCATAGTGGAGCAGCACCCGGCCACGGTTTCGGCGTTGTCCTTGTACATTCCCTTTAACTGACTGAAGGTCTGCAACACGATGTGGGCCGAGATGTTCCTTGACCGGATCACCGATACCAAATGCTCCCAGTTGGGAATCTTCTGGTTGGCAAACTCATCAAACAGGCAGGTCACATGGACGGGGAGCCTGCCATGGTAGACCTTCAAAGCCCGGTCGCAGAGGACGTTAAACATCTGGGAGTACATCATGGCCGAAAGGAAGTTAAAGGTGGGATCAGTGTCCGACACCACCGCAAAAAGGGCAGTCTTTTCGTCCCCCAGCTTCTCAAGCCCCAGTTCGTCATAAGCCATCATCTCCCGGACAGCGGCGAATAGCGATAGGTAATCCTTTGATGTTATCTCCGGATTTTCCCCCGCCCTAAACCGGGCGTGAACCTTTCAGCTCAC
>NZ_CALPCY010000018.1:0-86321 GCF_943193115.1 Otoolea muris | reverse complement strand
ATACCCATATTGCCGCTCTTAAGCTGCTCTTTTACCTCTGGCGTGGCGTTATTGTTTATGCTCTCCATTCTGGCTACATTCGTGGGGCTTTCATTCAGCATAGCGGCTATCAAATCACGCATTTTGCCTTGTATCTCTAGCCCGTCCTCTTTTTTTGCCCGCATCAGCGCCGCTTTGGTTCGCTCTACTAATCTTGTTTTTTCATAGGCTGTAAGCGGCTGTGTATATCCATTGCCAGCCAGTAGCCGCAGCTCATACATAGCCTCGCTCATATCCATATAGCGGTAGAGGACTTTTTCATACTCTTTGTGTCCCCGCTCCAAATTCAGAATATTAGCGGCGTTGCGTCTGTGTCCGTCGATTATGAAATACTCGCCCTTTATCCTCGCTAAAACCGTTGGTTGCTCTTGCCCTACGTGTAAAAAGCTGTCTGCCAGTTCCTCTATGTTCTCTAAGCTCTGGTGCGTGTTCTCCTGCGCCGCCTTTACCTCATACGGGCTTAAATAAATCTCTTTGTATCCCTCTGCCGCTGTTGGCGCTCCCGCTGCCTTTGTCTTTGCGTTCAAAATGTCATTTATACCAAACTTTGCCATATTCTTTACCTCGCTTTCATCTTTTCACACAATGTTATGTCTTTTTCTTGTACGTGTATTTTCTCTTCGCTTTCTTCCCCTATATGCCTAGCCCACCAATCATTTTTTAACGCTTGGCAGTACCTTACCCCTGCACCATTTCCACCACGCCCAGCATTATAACGTTTCCCGCATAATATGCACTCAACAAATCTATATCCTGCTATCTGATAATCTTTTCTATAGTTTTCTTTTCCCATTTTCTTTACCTCGCTTTCCCCGTATATGCCGTCACAAATTTCTTGTACCCCTGCGCCGCCCCGCAGCACGGGCTATACTCATAGATAGGCTTTTGCAGGAAAGAATTTTCCGCTACTTTTTTTGAATATCTTACAATCCCCAGAATATTATATATTCCCTGCTCTTCCAGCCACTCCACGCCTGCGCTCTCCCCGTCCGTGTTCTGGTATGACGTAATCAGAACGCCCGCCAGCTTAATTGCTGGGTTATACTCTTTTACGTCCTCTATCTGCTCTGCCACAATGTCCAGCCCCTCTAAAGCGTAATTATCCAGCTTTACGGGTACTATAACCTCGTCCGTTATTGCCAACGCATTTATCACGTTAAGCCCTATGTCTGGCGGGTTATCTATGATGCAGTAATCATAGTGCCATAACTTGCAAGCGCTATACCGCTCCGTCTGGTTTTCGTTTTCCTCTTTGGTTAAATTCCATGTAGCGCCGAAAAGTGACATATTCGCCGTGATAATGTCTATGCCCTCATACTCCGTATGCTGTATTATTTCCTCTGGGTTTAACCATTCCCCGCTAAGCAGCTTTGTTATCGGCGCTACGCTCTCTGCGTCGTATCTTCCGTATGCCTTGCTTAAGTTACCCTGCTTGTCATTATCCAGCAGCAGGACTTTATAGCCCCTGCGGTAAAGCTCATACGCCATATTTGCCGCTGTAAAGGTCTTGGCTACGCCGCCCTTTAAGTTCAAAATGCTTATTGTTTTCATTCTCTGCCTCTCTTTCTGCGCCGCCTCTAGCGCATTGTAATTGTTTCCTGCTCTTGTGTAAGCTCTTCTGGGTGCAGTAAATACCGCTCTATCAGTTCTGCCGCTGGCTGCCAGCCATAGCATACCGCCGTATAATATCCCTGCTGCCGCAGATACTCTAACCAGCGTTTCTGATTGTCCGTTGTGGTATTCTTTCCAGCCTTAAGCTCTATGTACAGCCCGTGGTATCCTGCCCGTACTGCTGGTAGCACAATGTCTGGCACTCCCGCCTTAACGCCCTGCCTCTTAAGCGCCGTGGCTGTCGCCTTGTCCCTTTTGCCGCCGTTTGGTACATGATGCAGATACTCTAATTCTGGCATACGCCCTTGCTGGTATGCCGCCCAGCTAAATAGCGCCTCTTGATGCCCGCTCTCGTCGTCCAGCCTAAAGTTTCTCATGTTCCCGCTCTCTCCTTTCCGTGCATATTTTTTTCAGTATGCGGCGCTGTATCTGCCGCTCTCTTTCTGGCACTGTTTTTATGGCTATTCCTCTGCCGTCTGGCAGCCTCGCTTTATATGTCTGCCGCTCCTGCTCTATCTGTCCGCTGCATATGCTGAAATACTCACACCATAGACAGCAGTGCTTACAGTTCTTGCCTCTCTGGAATAGCCAATACTTAAGCCTCTGCCTCATTCCCTTATACCCCTCTGTCGTCGTTATCGTTCCAGCGCTCCCAGTTCCTCATATCCTCGCTGGCGTGCTGTATGGCTACTGCCAGTGCGCCTGCTGCCGCCAGTCCTGCACTCAAAAGCCCTGCCCCTATGACTGCTGCCGCAATCCTTATAACCTTTACTGCCTGCATCTTATCCCCCCTCTCCTGCCAGTTTTACAAGCGTGTATCTGAAATACCCATAGCCGTAATACTCTGGGCTGTGTACCCCCTTGCTTACGCTGTCCTTGTCTACGTAGTAGCCCTTTATCGGTCTTGCCTCTGCCTTAAACCATTCACGGCTTGAAATTATCCGTATCTCTGGCTCTGGTCTTACTAAATTCCTGCTACAGTTCCAGCGCTTGCCTTGTAGCGCCCCGTCCTCTGCCTTTCTGTGCGTGTCTGTGTATTTAATCAAATATGCTGCCAGCTCCGCATAGTTCCCGCTGTCGTCCAGAGGAAACACTTTTATTCTGTTATGCCCCTCATACGCCTTATACCAGCAGCGCTGCAATATCTCTGTATCAATCTTGTTTATGACTAAGTGATGATGCCTTGCACCTTTCTTGCCTATCTCCATTACGTGTATGTATTTAAACTCTAGCCCAGCCTTTTTATACTCTTTCCTGCACTCCCTTAGAAATATATCCATGTCCTGCCGCATCTGCTCCCTAGTTCTCTCTGGCTCTCCCTTTTTCCGTATGTAGTCCAGCACTAAATGATAGTCGCCATAGCCGTAGTTGGCATTTATCAGAATACGCAACTTTCTTTCTGCCTGCCTTGTGTTTATTTTCTCCTGCTGCTCTGTGGTGGGCTTTACCTTATCCCCCCTCTTTATCCCCTGCTTTTTATATCTGCTCGTAAAATAACGCTCTATCTCTATCGTTTTACCCGCCCTTGTAATCCTCTCAACGTATGGCATATTTTTTACTCCTTTTTGGCTATCCTTGTCCTAAAGCTAATAGTTTTATCAAGTGTTAAAGCAGGCTCGCAGCCCGCATTTTCCTTGATTTTTTCGCCATACAGCGATATACTGGGTTTAGGTTGTAAAAGCTGTATAGCTTAGCCCCTATGGTATTCCCGTACCGTAGGGGCTTTTTCCTTTATCCGCTTGTAAAAAGTGCCTCTGCATACTTGTAAGCCTCTCTGTATGGCTGCTGGCAGCGGTAGCCCGTGCAAGTGTGTATCCTGCTGCCCCTGCAAAACTCGCAGGCGTGCAGCTTTGCGTACTCTTCCAGCCACGCCCTGCGGTCATGTTCCAGCTTATAGCGCAGCTTGTCTGCGTTCACTACCTCTATGCCCGCCGCATCTGCCGCCGCTATTTCGGCGCTCATTCCCTCGCTTATCCCGTACTTAACGCCCACTATCACAAAGTCGCATCTTTTCAGCAGCGTTAAGCCTGCTGCCATGCCTGCCGCCCGTTCCTCTGGCTTGTCCTCGTTTAAGCACTGCGTCATATATAAATGTGGCGTAATCGGAGCTAATCCCGCCTCTATCGCCTGCTTTGTAAGCGCCTGCGCATAATCTATGTTTCTATCCAGCTGGGCGCTGTCAGCCGCCCTATACGGGCTGCATATGTATACTGTCCTCACTCTATTCCTCTCCTTTCAGTGCCGCCGCAATCGCCTTATACTCCCGCTCTCTTTCCCTTATCTCCATTTCCAGCTTGTCAAGCCTCTTATATAGCTTGTTTACCGTGCTGTCTGGCAGCCTCTCCCCGCCACGCACTAAAGCCTTGATTATTTCCAGACTGTCTATGTCGTTCAGCTCTGCAAGTACCTGTATCTGCTGCGCCTTATGGCGTGCGTTATGGTAGCTGCGGCAGATTTCACGGTCAGTCATGCGCCGCTACTCTTGCAAGCTCATTTTCTACCAGATGCTCTACCATGTGCATTAAGTCATTGGTGCTTTTCTCCGTCATAAATCCGCACAACTCGCAGCACGTAGCAAAACCGCAGATTATGTGGTAATGCGTTACTACGTCCTGCTCTGTTTTCATGGTCTTAAGCCCGCTTATAAGGGAAGTTAAATTTATAACTGCCCGCTGCCCCAGTTCGCCGCCCGTCCCCTCTATCGGTATTGCTATCTCTGTAGCCTGCGGCTCTCCCTTGCCGTTTACTATTGTTTTAACTCTCATTCCCTGCCAGCTCCTTTCTGTTAATCAGCTGTACCGATATTTCATAAGCCGTGCGCCGCTCCCTGCTGCCGCTGTCGGTATCAATAACCTTTTCATACTGGCGGCTCTGGTATCTCCCCAGCAGTTCTACCGTGTCGCCCTGCTGCCAGCCCGCTACCTCGTCTGCCTGCTCTTGCCAGCAGATGCAGGGAATAAAGCACTTGTTACCCGTCAGCTCATTTTTTACCATTACGGAAATATCCGTAATACGCTTGCCCCTCGGTGTCGTCCTATATACTGGCTCATGCGCAATAACGCCACGTAGCGCTACGTCGTCCTGCATCATGGGATTTTTAACCATTGCCAGAAAGTCTGCCAGAATGAATACCAGCACCTTACCGCTTTCAAAGTCCTTAAGCGTCTGCACTATGCCAGATACAATAACTTTGCTGCCCTCTGTAAGAAACTCTTTAATCGGTCGCCCGTCCCTCTGCTGCCCTACGTCTACTTTTCCGTCCGTAAAGGCTACTATAACCTCGTCCAGCGTCCCCCGTGGGCGTGGCGTTTCAACCTTTGCCAGATAGCCGTTAAAGCGCAGCCCGCAAAGCTCCGTAACCTCTTCAACCTCTTTCAGCTCCCCTGCCAGCCCTGCTGCATTGTCCTTAATGCCGCCCGCTGTCAGCTCTTCCATAATCGCCGTGTTAATGTCCCGTAAAAAGTCTGGCTTTTTATCCCGCTCTCTTTTCATGCCTTACTATTTCCTTTCCGCTGTAGTTTTCCAGCATTTCTATTGCCCGCTGGTAGCAGGCTATTTCTGTATCCTCTTTCACTTTGCAGATGCAGCGCCCTTTCCTTTCGCCCTCATACTCCCAGATTTCAATAAGGTTATTGCCGTATATGTCAAAATGGCTATGCTCTCTTAAGCTGTGCCTCTTCTGTAATGCTCTGTATATCTGGTAGTATTCGTGAATAAGTGCCCTGCGCTGTTCGTCGTTCTCTTCCATGCGCCGCCCTCACTTTCGCAAAAGTATTACTTAATCCTGAATAGGTATTACTTTTTAGACGCCAGCTCGTCACACTTTAGCCGTACATACTCTGCCGCCATGTTCCGCACTTTGTCAGAAAAGCTGCGCCCCGCTACCGCCTCTATGATTTCCAGTGTTTCAGCGTCAATTTTTATGCTCTTCTGAATGTTTGCGCCTACGTGCTGATAGTTCCCGTTTTTCCATGTGTACATATTTCCACTCGCTTTCTTTATGAGAAAAAAGCAGCTGGTATAAGCTCGTAGCCGTCAATGTCTGCATTTTCCAGCGGCTTATCATACTCAATATATCCCCATGCCAGCCGCCCTATCTCTGTCACGTATTGCCGCTCATTGTAATTGTGAATAAGCATAGCTGGGTTATCCTTTGGCTTTGGATATGTCCCCGCCGATACTGGGCGCTGTGTGCTGTAATATCTGTATTTCATTCTCTTACCTCGCTTTCTGTGTGCCTCTTCCGCTTGTATTTGCAGTAATGCCACACGCAATTTACTTTGTAGCTGTTCTGTATGTAATCCTCGCTCTGGCAGCCGCCATTACTGCTGCCATAAAAAATACATTCCTTACAATAGTCTGGGTGGCATGGGTGTAATATGATTTCTGCCATACTATTTCTCTGGCATCTGGTAAAATCTCGGTACTGTAAAAGCTGCTGGCTGTACGTCCATGCCGCCCCGCATCAACGCAGCGCCGCCCTCTACTTTTAAATAACTCCTGCATACTGCTTGTATCTCGTCCAGTACCTCTATGCAGCGCTCTTTACTCTCATATACTCCCAGCGTGTACATTGACTCTGCACTCAAACATATAAATATACGGTGTTCCTTACTAACACTAAATTCTTTGTACTTTATCGCATATGAACCATTCAGCGTATATATCTCTTCGTGGTTCTGGCTGCGTATGTATACCTCACTCATTATTTGCCTCGCTTTCTGTTTCTGCCCTCTATGCTTAACCTATGTTTTTCCTCTTCCCAGTTAAAAGAAGTACACGCAATACAGCGTTTGCACTGCTCTATAGGCTCGTCGTCAAACGGTTTTCCAAATCCCAGACAAGTACCGTCCCCGTCCTTTCCTGCCTCTCCGCACTTCTTTTGTAGGCTACATTTTTCTATACGCCTGCTTATGCGGCAGCTTTTACAGATAACCTTTTTGCCCGTTGTGCAGCCCTCTTGACGTGCAAAATACGCCGCCCATTCCCTGCTTACGCCACCCGTCCTGCCTGCGTTCTTAAAGGCTGCTATCTGCTCGCCGCATATGTCGCAGTATACCTCTGTGCGTACTTCCCTATATATTGCCATTTCCTGCCCGCCTCTCTTCTGTCCTAAAATAATACTCATTCACTACCAGCATTTGCTTACTGAATACCAGCGCAAGCCCCAGCGGTACTGTGATAAGCGCTATTGTAGCGTCGCCCTCTAAAATCCATACCGCCAGCACGGTAACTGCCAGCAGCACTGCCCCTAGCGCCCTCTGCTTAAGGAAGTACCAGCGGCGGGCTTGTCTTTCCCATTCCTGCTGCCGCCTTGTCTGCTGCCAGCGCCGCATATCCGCTAAAGCATCTGCGTAGCCGTTTATATAGCTGTCCCCATATTCCCTATATACTGCTCTCATTCCCTGCCTCTTCTGGCGGCAGCCCGCATTACTACTGCCGCCACCGTGATATACAATTCCTTGCCTTGCCAAATCCCTTAAACCTTTCCTTTCGGCGGCGCTCTCTGTCTTTCCATGCCGCTTTACTCCTGCTCTGGCGTATTTATTTACTGTGTGGGCTGCTTTTCACATTAAAAAGCCGCAGAAAACTTGTTGACCGTCCACATACTCTCTAGCTGGTATGACCGCTGCTATTTTTTCACAGTATCCAGATGCAGCTATTAGCCTGCTGCCCTCTGGTGCAGGCTCGCCATGCCTGCTACCAAAACCGCCCTGCTGGAATTGAACCAGCGCCCCGCTATAGGCTTGTACTGCTATAGTCAGTTTCAAGCTCGGTATTCTGCCATTGAATTAAGGGCGGGTGCTGGCGGCAGCTGCCGCCTACTCGTCAAATATGCTTAACTTCCTATTTTCCTGCCTTATGTCCTCGTCTATGTCGTCTATATCCATACATTCATTGAAAACGCTTTGCAGGCTCTTTGCCTTTTTCCATGTGTGCTGTATCTTCATTTCTGCCCGTACATACTCTGCCGCCATTTCTGGGTATCTCTTCATATTCTCTGCGGCGTGGCGCTCTGGCATAAACATACAAAACATACAGCTACACCTACCGACGTATTCATAGCACGGGTGCGGCTCTAGCTTAAGCTCCCTGCCCTGCTCAAACATTTTGCCCTTTTCATAATCTAGGCAAGGTCTATACCAATGGCACGTAAAATCTGCTACCCGCTTTGTCTTAAGCGTCGTGCTGTGATATTCCAGTTCTGGCAGCTTTGCCCGCCCCGTGCTTTCGTCCCTGCGCTCCCCAGATACAAATAAGCACTTTGCGCCTAACTGCTGCCTATGCTGCCGTATCCATTTATCAGTTACCGCCGTTTTCAGATAAGCCGTACACCATCTGTTTTTCATATCTGGAAACTTAAGCCGCTCATTCAGCAGCAGCCCTAAAAAGCCTCTGGTATCCGATAACAGAACGGGCTTAACTCCCATGAACGCCGCCACCTTGTAAAACAGCGCTACGTTTTCTTGGTACTCGCAGCCAGTATCACAATAAAGCAGATATATCTTTTCTTTAGGGAAGTTCTTAACCGCCCAGTACAGCGCCCCCGTGCTGTCTATCCCGTTTGAGTAGCTTACTATTACGCTGGTATACTCCAAATCGCTTAATAATCCCTCTGTCGGTACTACCTTTGTGCGTGCCATTGTGTTTACCTCTCTTTCGTTGCCTCTCTGGGCTTAAAGTGTCGCCTGCGCTACGTCGGCTGTATATGTGTGCTGGTCTGTGCCGCTGCGGTTAAGTTCCTTGTAAATCGTATCTCTATGCACTCCCAGCGCTCCTGCAATCATTACTACGCTGTCGCCAGCCTTAAGCATCTTTTCTATTGTCCGTCTGTCCTCATAGCGTAATCTTTTATACTTCCTTGCCACTGTCCTTACTCTCCTTTCTTTCAACTTTAAAAAGCCAGTCTGTTTCATTTTCCGTAACCAGCCCATAATATTTATCAGTTCTGGTAAAGCAATACTCTACGCCGTAAAACTGCTTTATTACCATTTTGTAAACTTCCCACTGTGCTTGACACCAATCCGCAACTTTTCTCTCCTTTTTATATTCGTCCGTATAGTATGCGTGTTTCCTGCAAGCGCCTAATGCTATATCCCAGCTTGTTATACAATCCTTTAAGCTGCCGCCTAACTCTGTCCTTAAAAATCTCTCTTTGTTCAACTTCATACTGTTTACCTCTCTTTCGTTGTAAAAAAATAAGCGTGTCAGAGTTTCTACACTCTGCACGCTCTCCTTTTTTCTCTGCAATTTCAATAAAAAAAGAAATTCGGCAGAGGTTTAAAACCTCTTGTCGAATTTCATTCTAAAACTTATCATAAATTTCTGCCATAAATTTTGCCATTTGTTACTGAACACACCCCTGCCGGGCTGTGTTCAGTAACACGCTTCGCGATGCGCACAAACCGCAAAAAATGCGGTTTGGCGCTGTTGCTCCCGGGTTTGACCCAAGAGGGCCCGCTGTCTGTGACTTTCGCTGCGCTGCAATCACAAAAAACACCTTCGCTTTCACGATAGGCAGATGCCCCGCTGTCACCGCGTAATCGTAATGTCAGCGCTGCAGGTAAGCGCTGTCTAAATTATTACCATCCCATTTTCTGACATGGCTTACTGTCCATATCCTGACGGCTATGATTGCAGTCCGGTAAAACAGCCTGCCGGTAATGCAGCCACAGCCGGGTTCTGTTGATTCAGAACCCGGCTGCGGATACCTTATACGCCTGCCAGCCATCCCGCCACATCGCCATCATACGTCATACATCACACATACCACAATTCCTGCCTTGTGGTAGATACCGCATCCGCTCCTGCCGCGAACGCCGCCATCACATCCTTTTTATCAGACAGCAGCCCGCCTGCGATTAGCGGCATATTGGTGTATTCCCGGATCACCTTTAAGATCTTAGGCATCACCCCGGGCATGATTTCGACTGCGTCCGGGTGAAAGGCGTCGATCTGTTTTTTGAGCATGGACAGGGCGATCGAGTCTACCACAAAGGTTCTCTGTATACTGAGAAGCCCCAGCTCCCTGGCATGCTTTACCAGCGGCGCTTTGGTGCTGATGATTCCGTCCGCATGCGTGTTTTTTCTGATGAATTCCACAGCTACCTCTTTTGTATTCAGTCCGGCGATAAAATCAACGTGGACGACAGCCGTCTTGTCTTTTTTCTTGATCCGATCCACGAGCTGATCCACGTCACAGATGCTTCCAAACAGCAGGAAAATCACCTGGCAGTCTGATTCCAGGGCCGCTTTTAAGCCGTCCTCGCTTTTTACTGCAGCAATCACAGGCGATGTTTCCAGCAACTCCATCATATTCATACCTCTATTGCCTCCCTTTCATGTGAATGTACTCTCGGAATCTCTCTGCGCCTGCCTTTGCGGCTGATTTTCCGCCAGATGCACCCAAATTTAATCAACGTACGCTCCACGTACGCCTCATAAATTTGTGCGCATCTAAAATCATCTCACAAAATCAGGAACAGCGAGATTCCGAGAGTACATGTGAAGCAGTTCAAATGTCCCAGTTCAGACTGTGGTCTGGCCCTCTGATGGTTTGCCGCCGGTTATACGGAATCAAAATTGAAATCTGAATTCCGATATCTGGTTTAAAAAGCCGAAGTCTGAACCACAGCGTCAGAACCGCTTCATGAATTCACCCATTTCCTTTAAACTCTCAAAGACTGCATCCGGCGCGACGTCAGAGACGGGAAGATCCTGGGGTTTCGTTTCCCCGCTCAATACTAGGATACCGTGAGCTCCGTTTTCCACCCCTGTTTTTACATCCGTATACAGGCGGTCCCCGACAAAGGATACAGCCTCGCGCCTGGCTTTTGTAAGTGTGAGAACCATATCAACCGTTTCCCGGAAGGGCTTTCCCACATATTTCGGCTTCTGCCCTGTGGAAAGGCTGACAGCCGCGCACAGCGCGCCGCAGTCGGGTATAAAGCCGTCCTTTGTGGGGCAGTTGATGTCCAGGTGGGTGGCAAGGAAATGCGCGCCATTTCGGATATAAGTACACGCCCGCTCAAGCTTTTCATATGTCAGGGTCATGTCAAAGCCGATTACGACCGCATCCGGCATGTCCTTTGTCAGGCGGATCCCATTTTCCAGGAAATTTTCCTCCAGGTCAGGGGTTCCGACAAGATAAATCTGTTTATCCGGATAAAATTGTTTTAAATACTGAATCATCACGTCGCCGGAGGTGATGATCTGTTGACGGTTTATATGGCAGTCCATTCCGGCCAGCCGTTTGATGTAGGTTCCGGGCGATTTCGATGAGTTGTTGGTAAAAAATACAAAGCGCTTTCCCAACCGCTCCACCTCCCGGAGAAAATCGAGAGATCCATCTAAAATCTGATCGTCAAGGTAAAAGGTTCCGTCCATATCAAGTACAAAAAGCTCTGTTTCACAGAGCAGCCGTTCTCTGTCCATTTCCCTGTTCCTCTGCTTTCCCGTAACAGGTCATCCTCTGACGTTACGCATTCATTCTGATTCGTGTAAAAGGAAAGAGCGGCAGGAACCAGGCAGCCGCCGTGTTTCCTTCGCTCTCTCTTTTGTGTACACAGCCGTATTTATGCAATCATTTTAGAAATTCTGCTTAACCGTAAAGCAGATCAGGGATGAACATGGTCAGTCCCGGAATATAGGTGACAATAATCAGCGCAATCAACAGCGCTATGATGAACGGAATACATTCCTTTACAAAAGTGGTCAGCTCACAGTTGGTAATCGAGCAGCACGTAAACATCATGGAGCCAAACGGAGGCGTGAGGCCGCCGATCATGATATTAACGATGCACACGAGGCCAAAGTGAACGAGATCCACGCCAAGGCCGCTCACCACAGGGCAGAGCAGCGGGGCCAGAATGATCAATGCCGCGCCGCCTTCCAGGAACATACCCAGAACCAGCAGGAGCACGTTGATAATCATCAGCATGACATATTTGTTCTGCGTGATGCCGAGAAGAACGCCTGTAAGCATCTGGGGAATGCGCTCCCAGCTCATGTAATAGCCGAATACATTGGCTGCCACGATGATGAGGACAACGCTTGAGGTTCCCTCTATCGTTTCGCGCAGGATAATCGGAATATGCTCAAGCTTTAAATTGTGGTAGCAGACGGTTCCGACAACAATGCAGTAAAGCACAGCCACAGCGCCGGCCTCCGAAGGCGTGAACAGGCCGATTCTCAGTCCCAGAATGATTCCGAACGGGAACAGAAGCGCCCAAATGGAATCAATGGCCTGATGGAGAATCTCCCTTCCCGATGCGCGCCTCTCACGGCTGGGCGCATAACCGCGCTTGCGGGAAATCACATGCACGGTGATCATGAGGCATATCGCCATGAAAAATCCGGGGACATAACCGGCCATGAAGACCTTGCCCACCGAGACGCCGGCAATCAGCGCGTATACGATCAGGTTGATCCCGGGCGGAATAACGGGCGTAACGGCTGAGGAGGCGGCTGTGATAGCCGCGGAAAAGCCCTTGCTGTAGCCGCGCTTTTCCATTTCCGGAACCAGCATTTTACACTGCATGGCCGCATCCGCGTTTGCAGAACCGGATACGCCGCCCATCAGCATACTTAACAGAACGTTTACCTGGGCAAGGCCGCCGGGGAGATGTCCGGTCAGCACATCGGCAAAGCTCATCAGCTTTGTGCTGATTCCCGCATAGTTCATGATAGAACCTGCCATTACGAAAAAGGGAATGGCCAGGAGCGGGAAGGACTGGGTGCTGGTAATGAATTTCTGTAAAATCAGATCCGTCGGCGAGCCGGTATTCATCACGCCAAAGTAGAACAGGGAGGACGCAAAGAGGGCATATGCGATCGGGATCCCTGAAAAATATAATAGAAATACGATAATAACCGGGATAAATGCCATTTGCTCAGACCTCCTTTCCTGCTGCAATGTCTCTGATGCATTTTAATAAGTACCCGATGGAGTAAAACGTCGTAAGGCCAAAGCCCACGATCAGAGCACCGCTGACCCATGCAGAGGATACGCCCAGCACAGCGGTCGGTTTAACGTAGGACATACTTACAAACACCGCGCTCAGATACAGGAGATATCCGTTTGTAAAGACAAGGATAGCATTGACAATGAGTTTAATTAAGTTCCGTATAGGCTTTGGGAACTTGTTGACGAGGATGTCCACCCCGATATGCTGTCCCCTGCGGTAGGCCGCGGCGGATCCGAGGAACACACTCCACACAAAGCAGCTTGTCGTCACCTCTTCTGTCCAGAAAAGGCCGGTTTTCATAAAATAGCGAAGAAATACATTTACAAGGACGAGCATCGTTGTGATCACAATAAAAATACTGGCCAGTATCTCCTCGAAATGATTCAGCAAAAATTTTGTGGTTTTATTCATATCTGCTTCCTCTCTACGAAGAAGGGAGGAGAATGCCTCCTCCCTGTTAAAACTTATTTCGGCATGTTTGCAATCGACTCTTTAAATTCCTCATAACGTCCCGGGGTAACGCCCTGCATGTTCTCATAGATCGGAGCGACTGCTTTCTGGAATGCCTCTGTATCAACCTCGTTAAAGGTAATGCCCATCTCCTTTTCAAGCTTTTCTCTGGTGGTCGCTTCGCTCTCAGAGATAAATTTTACCATCTCCTGCGCGCCCTTGTCGAACTCTTCCTGAATAATAGTCTGATACTCTGCCGGAATCTTGTTCCATACATCAACGCTGATGTAAGCGCCGCATACGCCGAGGAGGTGCTTGGTCAGAGCCATTTTCTTGGCAACCTCAGCGCTTCCGTTGGTGGCATAAGCATCAATGGTTCCCTCCAAGCCGTCTACAACGCCCTGCTGTACAGCAGAGATAGTCTCAGAAAAGCCCATCGGAGTCGCTGTCGCGCCCATGTGATTTAAGGTATCTACATAGAGCTGGCTGCCAGGCGTGCGGATCTTTAAGCCCTTTAAATCATCCGGCGTTGTGATGTCCTTGTTGGTCATCATGCTCCTGAAGCCGAAGATATAGTCGAGATTTAAAATCTTAATGCCCTTTTCCTCAGCCGCCGCGAACATCTCTTTCACCGCGTCAGTCTGAAGGAGGTACTCATATTCTTCATAGGAGCTGACGAGCATCGGGCCTGCCAGGATATTGAAATCCGGCACATAGTCGCCCAGATAGGACGGATCCTCTACGGAAATGAAGTCAGCACCACGTACTACCTGCTCCACGCCGTCTTTGTAAACGGCCAACTGGCTCTGCGGGAAGGTCTGAATCTCAATCGCGCCGTTTGTCCTCTCAAGAATGGCAGCTGCAATGGAATCCATGGTCTTTGTGAGCTGCTCGCCCGGCGCGAATACATGGCTGAGCCTGAGCACCAGATGAAAATCATCCGCAGATGCCTGTCCGCCGCCTTCCGCTGCATTTTCCGCCTTCGCATCCCCGCCCTCAGCCGGAGCTTCCTTTTTACCGCCGCAAGCTGTCAAAGAAAAACAGAGCGCAGCCGCTGTCACAAGACTTAACACTTTTTTAAATTTTTTCATTTCGTTCCTCCTTCAATACTAAACAGGCTTCTGGAAACACCAGACCCTTTTTATGATACTGATATTGTATCAAATCAGTTATCATGGAATTGTAAAATACATGTAAAATCATTTTGATAAAAGCATTATCACATTCCATGATTTTTATTCCCGGTTCATTGCCGTTATCCCAGCATCTCCTGACGGATCCTGGTCACGCGGTCCGGGAAATTGCCGATGATGGAGTCCACTCCGCGGCGGATCATAGTACGGATGTCCTCCTCCTCATTCACGGTCCAGGTATTAATCTCAATACCATGGCTCTTGACCTCAGCCACCACCTCTTCCGTCATGTTGCAAAAGATGGGGTGCAGGCATTCAGCGCCGCAGTTCTTCGTATAACGTCCGGCGTCCAGAAGCCAGGTTTCTGTCAGAAGCCCGCATTTCAGATCCGGACAGAGTTCCTTCATCCGGCGGATGCTGAAATGATTAAAGGAAGAAATGATGATCTTATCCTTTAATCCAAACTCCTGAATCAGATCCCACACCTTCTTCTCAATCCCCGGATATTCAAAAATGCCTGTCTTGAGCTCGATATTGGTGATGATGTCATACTGTTTCACCAGCTCAAAGTATTCGCGGAGCGTGGGAATGTGCTGCGGCTCGCACTGGCCGGCAAAGCGGAACGATACATCGAACTTTTTCAGCTCTTCGTATGTATAATCCCGAACAAAGCCTTTTCCGTTGGTAGAGGTGCGGTCAAGCGTCTCATCATGGATGATCACCACCTCTCCGTCTTTTGTCAGGTGTACGTCGTTCTCAATTCCATCGCAGCCCGGCGTCTCACAGGCCATGCGGAAGGCCAGCATCGTATTCTCAGGATAATTACCGCTGAACCCCCTGTGAGCAAAGTTTTTTACCATCTGGTAGTTCCCCCTTTCATAGAAAAAAAGAGCATACATCCCCTCTTAGTGGATGTATGTGCTCTTTTTCTCTGACATCTGTATATAATGTACACTATAAATCCGTTTTAGTCAATCTTTTTTGTGCAATGTTTAAAATAAATATATTTGGCGCTGCTGTTTACCCCCCTGCCGGGCTGTGCCCAGTAACCAGAACGTTACCGTTCGGAGGCTGTCTGAATGGCTGGGCCAGAACGATAGCATTCCTAAAAAGACATACAATAAATGCTTGAAAAACCTTATAAAATAGAATATACTTTAAATATCAATAATTTGTAAGAAAAAACAGGAGGAAATGCAAAATGAAAAAGATTATGTCAATCATTCTTACTCTGCTGCTGATGGTATCGATGTCCATATCAGCCCTCGCCGCAGAAGATCCGGCCGCGCTTCTGGAGAGAGTGAACGCCAAAAACAGCACTCTTGATTCGATGGACTGCAAAGCGGGCGTTCATGCGGTAATACAGCTTGAGTACCCGGAATATGATGAACCGCTGAGTGCGAACATGGATATGGCGATGAACATGCAGATGGCTGAGATCAATTCCGGAAACCTGCGCTATAAAGCAGAGATGGCTATGAATCTTATGGGAATGGAGGAGTATGCCGTAGTTTTCTACAAAGACGGTTACTATTACATGGACATGGACGGGTCAAAGTTTAAATACCCCATGGATCTGAACTCAATAATCGAAAGGGCAAAAAGCACGGCATCCATCGCCCCTGAACTGGAAGCATCCCTGATGAGAAATTTATCCGTCCGCGAAGAAAACGGCATGAAGATCCTCAGCTACGAAGCAGACGCATCCGCAGTAGACGGCTATGTGAAAGAAGTCATGAGAGACATGCTGGGAGACGCCGACTATATAATGAACATGAATATCCGTCAGGTAAAAGGCGAATACGTGATCAATCAGGAAGATTACTGCACATCCATGGATATCTATATGGTCATGGATATGAGCGTAATGGATCAGAAGATGACAATCATATTGCTAATCGAATCTGACATAAATAATCCCGGCCAGCCGGTCAACGTATCCCTTCCTTCTACAGACGGATACGAGGATTTGGCAGGGTACTACTACTAAAATCAGGAAGAATAAACGAATAATATAAGAATATTTAAGGGTATCTGTTCCCTGGCCCGTTCACAACGCAGCTAGAGCGTGTTTGAAAATTCATTCCTGGCATCTGCACGCCCCACTTCGCGGTATATTTGTGCCAAATTCACTTAACGCAGCCCGCTGCGCCGCGTTCATTTGGCCAAAATCTCCCACAAAGTGGCACGCACAGCTACCAGAAAGCAATTTTCAAACACGCTCTGGCAATCTTTCCAATACTTACCTGCTACATCTACCTCTTGATATCATAATTCATATTCATCAGATTCTGAATCGCCGACACATCATCCGTAATATTCGCATCCCCACGTATCGTATGCTTAATCACGCTGCTGGCCACGGCAAAATTCACAATATCCATGGGCTTATACCCATGCATCATAGCATAGATGAGCCCGCTGGCGAAAGCGTCCCCGCCCCCGACGCGGTCGAGGATATTAAAGGTAAACAGCTTGCTCTCAAAGGTATGCCCTTCATACCACATATAAGCCTTTAAGCTGTTCTCGCTGCCGCTGTGCGCATAGCGCACATGGCGGCCGATGCATTTTAAGTTCGGATAGCGCTCAATAAATGCCTGGAAGACCGCGTCCTGCTGTTCATAGCCGGGCTGGAGGGGAACTCCGTCCTTTACATCGCCTTTACTGTGGTTTTCCTCGTCCTTCCACAGATGGTAGGGCTCGATCCCCATCAGCACATCTATGTAGGGCAGGCACTGCGTACAGAAATCTCTGGCTTCCTCCCAGGACCACAGGGTGCTGCGGAAGTTTCCGTCAAAGCTGATGGTCATTCCCATTTCCCTGGCGATGGCCATGCTGTCCAGAATCAGCTTTCGCAGGCCCTCTGAGAGAGCCGGCGTGATGCCGCTTAAGTGCAGCCAGGTAAAGCCCCCGAGAAGCTCCCTCAAGTCAAGCGCCGAATAATCGAACTCTGTAAAGGCGCTGTGCTTCCTGTCATAGATGACCTTGCTGGGGCGGATGCCGTAGCCGGTTTCAAGGTAATAGCTTCCCAGGCGGTGCGTGGGAGTCTGCTCCGGCGTGCTTAAGATAACGGGCGTGCAGTGCACGTCATTGCTTCTGAGCATACGCACCGCGCTCTTTCCAAGGCTGTTGTTCGGCACGACTGTAAAAAAGGTGCTGTCAACGCCCAGGTTGGCGAGCGCGAGCGCGATGTTCGCCTCGCTGCCGCCGTAGCTGGCCTCAAAGGTTGAGGTCATCCTGATTTTTTCATAGTTCGGCGGCGTCAGCCGCAGCATGATCTCGCCGATAGTGATAAAACGGTGTTCGCTGTTATTGTCTTTTAACAGTGGATTCATATGTTCCATAGCAAAGCCCTCTGCCTATCTCTGCACGCGGGCGCCGGCGCCGCCCATGATGGCCTCTACTTCCTTTTTGCTGGCCATGGTGGTGTCTCCGGGCGTGGTCATAGCCAGCGCTCCGTGCGCGGCTCCGTAGTTTACGGCCAGTTCCGCGTCGCCGGTCGTCATAAGGCCGTAGATTAAGCCGCTGGCAAAGGAGTCTCCGCCGCCGACGCGATCCATGATCTCAAGGCCCTTGTAATCCTTTGCCTTGTAGACCTCGCCGTCCGCCCAGCAGATCGCGCTCCAGTCATTGACCGTGGCGGTCTTTACCTCGCGCAGCGTTGTCGCCACAGCCTTGAAGTTCGGGTAAGCGTGCGCCGCCTCGTTGATCATTTTCTTATAGCCGTCTAAGTTCAGCTCCTTTAAATTCGCGTCGTTGCCCTCGATCTCAAAGCCAAGGCAGGCGGTGAAGTCCTCCTCGTTGCCAATCATGACATCCACGTATTTGGCCGCCTCTTTGTTGACCTCCTGGGCCTTTGCCTGTCCGCCGATGGCGCTCCACATGGACGGGCGGTAGTTTAAGTCATAGGAAACGATGGTTCCGTATTTCTTTGCGGTCTTGATAGCGGCCAGCACAGTCTCGCAGGACTGCTCGGAGAGAGCCGCGTAGATGCCGCCGGTGTGCAGCCAGCGCACGCCGAGCGTCCCGAAAATATAGTCAAAGTCAAAATCCTCGGGCGTGGCCTTGGAGATGGCGGTGTTCGCGCGGTCAGAGCAGCCAACCGCGCCGCGGATTCCAAAGCCCCGCTCAGTGAAGTTGATGCCGTTTCTGCACACGCGTCCGATTCCGTCGGTCTTCATCCATTTGATCAGAGAGGTATCCACGCCGCCCTGCAGGATGAAATCCTCCATCAGCATACCCACTTCGTTATCTGCAAAGGCAGTGATAACGGCGGTATTCATGCCAAAGCATCTGCGGAGCCCTCTTACCACATTGTACTCCCCGCCGCCTTCCCAGGCGCGGAAGGAGCGCGCGGTGCGGATGCGTCCCTCGCCGGGATCCAGGCGAAGCATAACCTCTCCCAGGGACACTGCGTCAAACTTACATTCTTCTTTGGGCCTTACATTTAAATTCATATGACTCTCCATTCTCTGCCGTTTGCAGGGCAGTAATTTATTTAAAAACCTGCGGCTGCCGTTTCAGCTTGGTTTGGCAGGCTTTTGTATCAATGTGGTAAATCCGGGCAGTTTTTCGCAGACGCCGGAAATGAATTTTCAAATACGCTCCAGGCACTGTTTCATCAGCTCGTAAGCGCCCTTTTCTTCAATCACCTGAAGATCCGCTGTCACTTCGTCCAGAAGGCCCGGGACTTTGGTCAGATCCTCGCCCCAGAAATCGGTATTTGCAAGAACCGCGGCCGCGAGGGTCGCTGCGTCGTCGTCCTTATGCCGGTGATAGAATTCAAGTATCGGGCGGTCGTCGTTAATCAGGTACTCGCTGCCGCCGCGCACGCCGATGAGGCCGCTGTCTTCGAGGCGTATGCCCCTGTAAAATGCGATGTAAAAGGCAAGGGATGCGGTGATGCATTTCGGCAGTTGTTCGTATTTCTCCACATAGCCTTTAAAGGACGGCAGGACTCTCGCCTTCCACTTGGAGGTGGAATTTAAGGAGATCGCTAACAGCGCGTGATCAATGAACGGATTGTTGAAGCGATCCGTCACGGCTTTGGCAAAGTCCAGAAGCTCGTTTTCCGGGAGCGTGAGGGTCGGGATAATCTCCTCATAAATCGTTTTGTTCATGAAGCCGCGGATCACGTCGTCCTTCATGCAGTCGCGCACGATATCCTGGCCGGCGAGGTAAGCGCCAAGGACCATGGAGGTGTGCGCGCCGTTTAAAATGCGCACTTTGCGCTGCTTATAGGGCTTGTGGTTGTCCGTGATCAGCACCGGAAGCCCGGCCTTGTCAAACGGAAGCTCTTTTTTGAGGCTTTCCGGGCCCTCGATGACCCAGAACCCGAAGATCTCTCCGGTGTCGATGATATTGTCCACATAGCCGAGCTCCTCACAGATGGCGGCGGCCTCGTTTCTCGGATAACCGGTTACGATGCGGTCAACCAGGGTGGAACAGAAGATATTCTCATCCTTTACCCAATTGATAAAGTCTGCGCCAAGGCCCCACTGTTCGGCGTGTTTAAGGACACATTTTTCAAGCTCTTTGCCGTTGTTATCGATCAGCTCGCAGGAGAGGATCACAAAGCCTTTTCCCTTCTCACCGCCAAATGCCTGATATCTGGCATACATAAACTGCGTAAGCTTTGCAGGGTAGCTGGCCGCGGGCCTGTCCTTGGGGCCGCAGGACGCGTCATAGCGGATGCCGGCCTCTGTGGTGTTGCAGGCAATGAAACGCAGATCCGGATTTTTGGCGCACTCCATGTAAGCCTCGTAGTCGCTGTACGGGTTTAAGCAGCGGCTGACGCTGGAGATCACGCGTTTGGCGTTGACCTTTTGCCCGTTTTCATTGCCGCGCAGGAACAGGGTGTAGAGGCCCTCCTGCTCATTGATAAAGTTTTTGACCGCTTCCCCGCCCTCGATCGGCTGCACGAGGACGACCTTGGAATTAAAGCCGGCCTTTTCATTCATAACATCAATAAAATAATCGACAAAAGCGCGCAGGAAGTTTCCTTCCCCGAACTGCAGCACGCGCTCCGGCGCATGCTCAAGCAGATAACCGCCGTAGTTTAATTCCTTCAGGACATCGTATGATAATGTTTTCATGGTTTCTTTATTCCTCCTTAAAAACCGTTATAATCCCGTGAAACGGGGAGAAGCGCGCGCATCAGAGCGTAACCCCCTGTTTGAAAATCGCCATGTCATGGAAGCCCGCTTCCTCGGCTTTGACCTTTTTTCCGGACGCGACATCAAGCACATATTGGAACAGCTCTTCCCCGAGTTCCTTTAAAGGCTTTCCGTCCACAAGCGTTCCGCAGTTAAAATCAATCCAGCCCTTTTTGTGCTCGTAAAGAGCAGAGTTGCTGGAGATCTTGACCGTGGGCACAGGCGATGCAAACGGGGTTCCGCGCCCGGTGGTAAACAGTACGATGTGAGCGCCGGAGGCGGCGAGCGCAGTGGAGGCTACGAGATCATTTCCGGGGGCGCTTAAAAGGTTCAGTCCATGCACGGCTACCGGTTCTCCGTAGGACAATACGCCTCTAACGGGAGCAGAGCCGGACTTCTGGGTGCAGCCAAGGGACTTGTCCTCCAGCGAGGAGATCCCGCCCTTCTTGTTTCCCGGGGAAGGGTTCTCGTAGATGGTCTGGTTATGGCTGGTAAAATAGTTTTTGAAATCATTAATGAGCTTTACGGTCTGTTCAAACAGCTCTTCATTCTCACAGCGGTTCATAAGCAGCGTCTCGGCCCCGAACATCTCCGGCACCTCGGTCAGGATGGTGGTTCCGCCGTTGGCGATGAGCAGGTCGGAAAATGCGCCCACGGCCGGATTGGCCGTGATGCCGGAAAGCCCGTCTGAGCCGCCGCACTTCATGCCGATGATCAGCTCGCTGCATGGGATCGGCTCGCGTGTAAATGCGCCCGCATACTTTGTAAGCTCTTTCACAAGCTCTAAGCCGTCCTGTATCTCATCCTCCGATTCCTGACAGACGAGGAATTTCACGCGGTTTTCGTCATATTCGCCGATGTATTCTTTCAAAATATCAATATTGCTGTTTTCGCATCCCAGGCCAAGCACCAGCACGCCGCCTGCGTTGGGGTGGTTGATTAAGTCTGCGAGGATGCGGCGGGTATTCTCCTGATCCTCCCCCATCTGAGAGCAGCCGTAGGGGTGTGAAAAAGCCAGAATGGAATCAACGCTTCCGGCCAGGTACGCCTGGGCGCGTTTTTCGATAGCGGAGGCGACGTTGTTTACACATCCCACAGTGGGGATGATCCAGATCTCATTGCGCACGCCCGCTCTGCCGTCCGGCCGCTTAAAGCCCTGGAATACATGGGTCTTATCTGACGTGAGCTTGGCTGCGGGCCGGGGCTGGTACGTATAGGTAAGCACATCGCCAAGGCCCGTTTTCATATTGTGCGTGTGGATCCAGGAGCCCTTGCGGATGTCCTCCTTTGCGGCTCCGATGGGCGCCCCGTACTTTATAACAGCCCCGCCGGCCGGGATATCGCACAGTGAGAATTTATGTCCCTGAGGGATATCCTCGATAAGCGTGGTTTTGGTTCCGTCGGCGGTAAGAACATCCCCTGCCCGCAGGGGCTTTAACGCGACCGCCGCGTTATCGTCAGGATGGATTCTTAAAAATGTCTGCACAGCGCAGTAACCTCCTTTTATTATAATACCAATCACCAATTTTTCATAGTTTCATTTTGCTTTAATTCGCGTAAATTATACAAGTCGGTTATTTGGCCGGGAGCGAATATGCCAAAATGGAAATTTTTCCGGGCCGCAGGCTGGTTGAAAGCAGCCTGTCTGCAAATGTAAGGGCTTACAATTAAAATATACTGTGATATAAAAAACGTCAATGATATTTTCACATAACAATACAAAATCGTCATTTTCACTAATAATTCAATCTGAAAATTGTGCAATATTTCGATTTTAAGAGACTTGATTTTACGATTTTTGTTGATATAATATAATCAGTGTAAGGGCTTACACTTCGGAAAAGAAATGAGAGGAAGTGGGATGATGAATATATACGACATTGCAAAACTGGCGGGCGTTTCGATTGCCACTGTATCAAGAGTGGTAAACGACAGTCCCAAGGTCAGCGCAAAGACAGGCGAAAAGGTGCGCAGGATTATGGAAGAAAATAATTACACGCCCAATGTGTTTGCGAGAGGGCTGGGCCTGAATTCAATAAAAACCGTAGGTATCGTATGTCCGGATGTTGCAGATACTTATATGGCAAAAGCAGTCTCTTATCTGGAAAAGAATCTGCGCGGCTACGGCTATGACTGCGTGCTGTACTGCAGCAGCTATGAGGAAGAGGATAAGCAGCAGGCGGTTGAGCTGATTTTTAAGAAGCGGATCGACGCGCTTTTGCTGGTCGGATCCGATTATTCGGGACCGGGCAATACGGATTATATTGCAAAGGCGGCGGAGCAGATCCCGGTGTTCCTTATTAACGGTTTTATGGAAGGGGAGAATATCTATTGCGTGCTGGCGGATGATTATCAGGCTGTCTATGATGTGACAGAGGAAATGCTCTTTAATGGAAAGAGAAGAATCCTGTTCCTTGAGAATTCCGTCTCCTACAGCGCGAGACGCAAGCGCAGCGGCTTTGAGGCAGCTATGCGGGATCGCGGCCTTGAGCCGGATCCAAGGCTGTTTCTCTACTCTGAGAATTCGATCCATGCCACAAGGGATCTCCTCCTGCGCCAGAGGAACCTGGATATTGACTGCGTGATTGCCACAGAGGACGGCCTTGCCATCGGGGCGCTCAAATATGCCAGTATAAGGGGATTAAAGGTGCCGGGAGAAATTAATGTCGTAGGATATAATAATTCCGAGCTCTCGATAAGCTGCGAGCCTGAGCTGACCTCGGTTGACAACCGGGTGGAGGTTCTGTGCAAAACGGCGATTGATTCGCTGATGACTGTGCTAAGCGGGGCCGGGTCAGACGTCAGGCACAGGCAGATGGTGAAATGCCATCTGATCAAGCGGAATACAACCGATTTCTGATTCCGGAGGCGAATAAGCGTATCCGTTCAGGCATGCTTTTACAGGTTCGCGGCGCCGTTACAGACACGCGGCGCCGGCGGACAGGGGAACTGTTCAGGCCGTCTGATCGGCTGCAAATTTGAAAGAAAGGAAACGTAAAAATGAAATCATGGAAAAGAACCGGTTTCACGGCGCTCGCCGCAGGAACGGCGCTCGGGTGCATGGCGCTCCTTGGCGGCTGCGGCATAAAGGGTGAGAAGCGTATTGTGCGGATTTCACATGCGCAGTCCGAAACACACCCTGAGCACCTGGGACTCCTTAAATTTAAAGCGTATATTGAGGAAAAGCTCGGCGATAAATATGAGGTTCAGATTTATCCCAACGAGCTTCTCGGAGGCGCGCAGAAGGCGATCGAGCTGACACAGACAGGCGCGATTGACTTCGTGGTGGCGGGCACGGCAAATCTGGAAAATTTCGCGGACGTGTATGAGGTATTCAGCATGCCGTATCTGTTTACATCCGAGGATGCCTATCATGAGGTGATGAACGATACAGAGTATATGGAACAAGTCTATGAGTCCACGGATGAGGCTGGCTTCCGTGTGCTGACCTGGTACAATGCCGGGACGAGAAGCTTTTATGCCAAGAAGCCAATTAATACGCCGGACGACCTGAGAGGTCTTAAGATGCGCGTGCAGCAAAGCCCGGCCAGCGTAAATATGTGCAACGCGTTCGGGGCCGCGGCCTCTCCGATGAGCTTCGGCGAAGTATACACCGCGATCCAGCAGGGCGTCATTGACGGCGCGGAGAATAACGAACTTGCCCTGACAAATAACAAACACGGCGAGGTGGCCAAGTATTACTCCTATAATAAGCACCAGATGGTTCCGGATATGCTGATCGGAAATCTCAGATTCCTGCAGGGATTAAGCGACGAGGAGTACGCAATCTTCCGCGAGGCGGCCCTTTTATCCACCAAAGAGGAGATGCAGTACTGGGATGAGCAGGTAGAAGAGGCAAAACGGATCGCCGGCGAGGAGATGGGCGTGGAATTTATTGATGTGGATGTCGAGATCTTCAAGGATAAGGTTTCCGACGTGCAGCAGGAGATGCTGGATGAAAATGAAAATATTCGCGCTCTCTATGCCTATATCCAGAGTGTAAATGAGAAATATGCCGGCGCGGCCGCCGGAGGATCCGCGGCGGCGGGTGATGCGGCAGACAATACACAGAAGGGGGAATAAGATATGGAAGCTTTACATGCCTTCAGAAAAGGGCTTAACACCGTCTTAAATTCCGCGTGCGCCCTGATTTTTGCGGCGATGGTGGCCATCGGGACCTACCAGATCGTGACGCGTTTTATATTCCGGAGCCCCAGCACGGTTTCCGAGGAGCTTCTGACCTACAGCTTTACCTGGATGGCGCTTTTAGCAACCGCATATGTATTTGGGAAAATGGATCACATGCGCATGGGCTTTATGGCGGATAAATTCAGCGAGGCAGGGCGGAAGATATTAAGCATTATCGCAGAGATACTGATTATGCTTCTGGCGGGCAGTGTAATGATATACGGCGGTTTTTCTATCATGAAGCTGACCATGACGCAGTCCACAGCGTCCCTGGGTATCCCGATGGGTGTGGTTTACACCATCATCCCCATTTCCGGTATCCTGATTGTCATTTATTCGGTACTGAACATCATTGACCTGGCCACGGGCTATGCAAAGGCCCCGGGCGGGGAGACTGAGGCGTAGAAGGGAGTGAAAGGTTTATGAATACTGCGATTATATGCGGCCTGATTATTTTAGCTGTACTTGTCGTCCTGCTTTTGGCAGGAGTGCCGATTGCGGTTGCGCTGGGGATCTCCTCCATCTGTGCAATCCTTCCGATCATGGATACCAGCATCGCTGTAGTTACAGGCGCGCAGCGTATTTTTTCCGGTATTTCCGTATTCAGCCTGCTTGCTATTCCGTTTTTTATCCTGGCAGGCAATATTATGAATAAAGGCGGCATCGCTGTCCGCCTGATTAACCTTGCAAAGGTAGTGACAGGCCAGATGCCGGGGGCCCTGGCAGAGACAAATGTGCTGGCCAACATGCTGTTCGGCGCGATCTCCGGTTCCGGAACAGCGGCGGCTTCTGCGATGGGCTCGATTATCGGGCCGATTGAAAAGGAAGAGGGCTATGATCCGAACTTTTCCGCGGCGGCGAACATTGCGACCGCGCCGACGGGCCTGTTGATTCCCCCGAGTAATGTTATGATCACCTTTTCGCTGGTATCCGGCGGAACATCAGTAGCGGCGCTTTTCATGGCGGGCTATATCCCGGGAATCCTATGGGGGCTGGCATGTATGCTGGTTATTTACATCATTGCCAGAAAGCGCGGTTACCGCAGCAAAACCCGTTTTACGGCAAAGGAAAAGTGGAATATTTTCCTGCAGGCGCTTCCGTGCCTGATGTTGATTATCATCGTAATCGGCGGCATCATCGGCGGTATCTTTACAGCCACCGAAGGATCCGTGGTAGCGGTTGTGTACAGCCTGCTTCTGTCTCTGTTCGGATATAAGTCCATTAAGGTGAAGGACATTCCGCAGATTTTAAAGGACAGCGCGGAGATGACGGGTATCATCATCTTCCTGATCGGCGTGTCGAGCATCATGTCCTGGGTCATGGCATTTACCAATATCCCGGCGGCTGTATCGTCGGGCCTGCTCTCCATAAGCAGCAATAAGATCGTTATTTTCCTGATGATCAATGTGCTGCTCCTGGTAGTCGGAACCTTCATGGATATGACGCCTGCCTGCCTGATATTCACACCCATCTTCCTGCCCGTATGCCAGGCGCTGGGGATGAATACCGTACATTTTGGCATCATGATGATTTTTAACCTCTGTATCGGAACCATCACGCCTCCTGTAGGCACCACGCTCTTTGTCGGCGTGAAGGTCGGGGGCGTCAAGATAGAAACCGTGTTCAGGCAGCTTTTGATTTATTTTGCCGCTATCTTTGCCGTGCTTATGATGGTAACCTATATCCCCCAGTTGTCCCTGTGGCTGCCGGGACTGATGGGATATGTATAAAGAGACAGGGCCGCAACCGTTTTGTTGCCAGCCGTCCGGAAAGGCGCAAGGGGCTCCCGCCAGCCTGTCCGGACCGCTGTCCGCGGGAATAAAACATATATTTTAGGAGGAATTCTGATATGAAAGCATTTATGGACGAACAATTTCTTTTAAGCACACAGACGGCTCAGAAGCTGTTTCACAATTATGCAGAACATATGCCGATCCTGGATTACCACTGCCATATCAATCCGCAGGAGATTGCCGAGGACAGGCAGTTTTCCAATATCACGGAGGTATGGCTCGGCGGGGATCACTACAAATGGCGCCAGATGCGTTCAAACGGCGTAGACGAGTATTATATCACCGGGGACGCGCCGGATCGCGAAAAGTTCCAGAAATGGGCGGAGACGCTGGAGACGCTGATCGGAAACCCGCTTTATCACTGGTCGCACTTAGAGCTTCAGAGATATTTCGGATACAAGGGCCATCTGAGCGGGGAAACGGCCGAGGAGGTCTGGAACCTGTGCAATGAAAAGCTACGGACGCCCCAGATGAGCGTCAGAAACATCATTAAGCAGTCCGGCGTGACACTTTTATGCACCACCGACGATCCGGTCGATTCGTTGGAATGGCACCAGAAGATCAAAGAGGATAGAAGCTTTGACGTGCAGGTGCTCCCGGCCTGGCGTCCGGATAAAGCGACCAATATCGACGCAGCCATATTCACGGAGTACATTGAGAAGCTTGCAGGAGTCAGCGGCGTGGAGATAAAAAGCTTCGCGGATCTGAAAAAGGCAATTGTAAACCGTATGGCGTATTTTGATGAGAGAGGCTGCTGTGTGTCAGACCATGGCCTGGACTATGTGATGTATGAGCCGGCTGCAGACAATGAGATTGAAGCTATTTTCCGGAAAGGGCTGGCAAAGGAGGCCCTGACGCCGGCGGAGATTGCGAAGTATAAGACTGCGTTTATGCTGTTCCTCGGAAAGGAATACCACCGCCTTGGCTGGGTGATGCAGCTTCACTACGGCTGCAAGCGCAACAATAACGGCCTGATGTTTGACAGGCTTGGGCCGGATACGGGATATGACTGTGTCAATAATTATGCCCCCGCCAGCCAGCTTGCGGATTTCCTGAACCACCTTGTCAGCACGGATCAGCTTCCGAAGACGATCCTCTATTCGCTGAACCCGAATGATAATGCTGTGATTGGAACAATTCTGGGCTGCTTCCAGGATTCCAGCGCCGCAGGCAAGATCCAGCAGGGCTCGGCCTGGTGGTTCAATGATCACAAGACAGGGATGACGGAGCAGATGACGTCCCTCGCAAACCTTGGCATGCTGAGCAACTTTGTAGGAATGCTGACAGATTCCAGGAGCTTCCTTTCTTATACCAGGCATGAGTATTTCCGGAGAATTCTGTGCGAATTGATCGGGGGCTGGGTAGAGAATGGAGAGTATCCGGATGATGAGGCGGTTCTGGAGAGGATGATTAAGGGGATTTGTTATAATAACGCGGCTGCGTATTTTGGGTTTGATTTGTAGGAGACGCTGTTAGGCGTTATATGCCGGAAATCCTGCTCTAGGGGTTTCCGGCGATTTTTATGCAGAAGGGCTGCCCCTGGCGGCCCGCTCACGACATCTCTTTAGTTCATAACATGATACCAGGGTCTAAAGGTCTAAAATTCGATGCAGGCTCGCTTGGATGAGGATTTTTGAACCTGGGACCTGCCAAAAACATGAAAAAGGAGCCCGATCAGGGCGGATTTTGAATGTTTTTGAGGATTGCGGGAGCACAAAGTACAGAGCAATCCGGCATCAAAGGGGTCAAAAGACCTTTTGACCCCGACATCATAACATTTAAGTATGAACAGCAGCCTTCAAAAATCCCGCCCTCGGCCTCACACAGAATCAGTTGAAGCCAGCCCCCATATATGCTAGAATTATAATAAGAAATCCCCAAAATGGATCTATATATTCCGTTTTAAACAGGGATCAGAGAAATGGCAGGTAGACAAATGGAAAGCTTTCTGATTGCGGTAAATGCGGTAATGCCGTTTTTAATCTACATCTCGTTCGGGTACGGGGTAGTGAAGAGCGGCCTGGCGGACGAGGCGTTTATGAATAAACTGAATAAGGTGGTTTTCAGGGCGTTTTTTCCGCTGCTTATGTTTAACAATATGTATCAGCTCAAGCGGGATTTCAGCCTGAATCTGACGCTGGTGGCGACGGCAGTTTTAAGCGTCCTGTTTCTGCAGGCGCTTTTGCTGCTGGTTGTGCCCAGGCTGGTGAAGGAGAACCCGCGCCGGGGCGTTATTATCCAGGCCATATACAGGAGCAATTTTGTATTGTTTGGGATTCCGCTGGCGGCGAATTTGTTCGGCGATGATGGTTCGGCCCTGGCTTCGATGATGGTCGCTATCGTGATTCCGGTGTATAATGTGACGGCGGTTATCATTCTGGAGATGTTCAGGGGCGACGGAGGAAAGACGAATCCTCTGGTTCTGGTCAGGAATGTGTGTACAAATCCGCTGATTCTGGGGGCGGCTGTGGGACTTGTCTTTTTTGCACTGAGAATCAAACTGCCGTCCTCAGTGGAAGGGCCTGTGTCCCAGTTTGCAGGGATGACAACGCCGCTGGCGCTGTTTGTGCTGGGCGGCACGCTTCATTTTTCAGCGATCCGCGGTAATCTGAAGTATATCGTTCCGTCCATGACGCTCAAGCTTGCGCTTCTGCCTCTTCTGATCACGGCGCTTGCTACGGTTCTGGGATTCAGCAATGTGGAACGGTTCGTAATTTTTGAGATGTACGCCACGCCGGTGGCGACTGCTTCCTACTCTATGGCTCAGAACATGGGCGGAGACGGGGAGCTGGCGGGCCAGTTTGTGGTGCTGAGCACGGCCGCGTCGGTTGTGACGATTTTTTTGTGGGTGTATCTGTTTACGAGTATTGGGTTTATTTAAAGGCGTTGTACTTATCGTTACTGTGCTAAGGATAGTATTCCGATTCAAGTCCGAATAGAAGATGAAGTCATGCATATCAGTAGTAACGCCTGTGTATTTCCAAGTGACTGGACAACGGAAAATCTTATGAAAACCCAAAATCCAGACCATATAATCCGGATTTGGCGAATACCTTTTTCAGAGCGGGGTAAATAGAATCATGGGGCGGGGTATTCAAAAAATTTGTGAAGAATGTGACTTGATTGGCGCTAAGATTCCTGGATATAACATTCTTGGAGATGATATTACAGTTAAGTTTACTGCGATATCAAATAAAATTTCTAATAGGACAAATGATGTCCGAAAAGAAAAGACTATGAATGCGATGGTTTTAGGACTTATAACTGTTTAAACGGACATTTCATTGTCCGAAATAGCTGACCGTTTAGGTGTGTCATATAAAACCATGCAAAGGCAGTGGAAGACTTAAAAAAGATTGGCGTTATCGAAAGGATTGGTGGAAGAAGAAAAGGATATTGGAAGATAAATGAGAATAGTTAGTGATTACTGCAATATTTTCTTTATATTATTTTTGGATAGGTTTCTAAATTTATAACGAAAAAAACCGCCAGCCAGAAAGAGCATTCGTCAAATCGCTCTTCCCGCCCGGCGGGTTTTATTCCCGCGAGCAACGAGCCAAGTGGGCATGCTTGCATGCACATTTGGCGACTGCCGCGAGGGTCAAATACTCCGCTGCTCTGCAGCGCTGCAAGTTTGATGCCTCGCTGCTTGCAACGGGGGTGTTGAACTTTATATCTGCATCAATTCAGGCCCAGGCATTCTGTCTGCCTGCCGCCTTACTCCCCGGCGGTTCCGATCCGGACAAGCGCCCGGTGGAGTCTGGCCTCCGCAAGCTTTAAATCCTTTTCCGAAAGCCCGGTCTGCTTCATGATCCCTTCGGCCTTCTGCTTCGACGTCCGGGCGCGATCCACGTCGATCTCCTCTTTCCACTCCCAGGTGGTGGGGATCAGCCTGCACACGCCGTTCATGACGGAGAGCATGCCTCCGATACAGGCGGCGCTGCGCTTGCTGCCGTCCTCTGTCACGATATGCGCGGTTCCCATACCGATGGCTGTGCAGTAATTGCAGTGCCTGGCCAGAATCGCCAGATCGCCGTGGATGGTGCGGCAGGATACGCTTTGCACCTGTCCGTCAAAGACGAGACGGTCCATGGATACAATTTGTAAATGGAAGGTTGCCATAGCGTTTGCTCCCCTCCCTTCTACAGCTTCTGATTCTTTGCTTTTTCAAATACATCGTCAATCGTTCCGGCAAGTAAGAAGCAGCTCTCCGGAATCTCGTCGCATTCGCCGTCCAGAATCAGTTTAAATCCGCGCAGCGTCTCCTTTAACGGCACATACTGTCCCGGCATGCCGGTAAACTGCTCGGCAACCGAGAAGCTCTGGGACAGGAAACGCTGTACCTTACGCGCTCTGGAAACGGTCAGCTTATCTTCCTCGGAAAGCTCATCCATACCCATGATGGCGATGATATCCTGCAGCTCCTTATAGCGCTGCAGCACGCGCTGAACGGAACGGGCGATCTCATAGTGCTCGTTTCCCACAACCTCCGGGGACAGGATACGGCTGGTGGAGTCAAGGGGATCCACGGCCGGGTAGATACCCTGGCTGGCGATCTCCCTGGAAAGCACGGTCGTAGCGTCTAAGTGGGTGAAGGTGGTGGCAGGCGCGGGGTCTGTTAAGTCATCGGCAGGCACGTAAACGGCCTGTACGGAGGTGATAGAGCCCTTCTTGGTGGAGGTAATCCGCTCCTGCAGGGCGCCCATCTCCGTGGCCAGCGTGGGCTGGTAGCCTACGGCGGACGGCATACGTCCAAGCAGCGCGGACACCTCGGATCCGGCCTGTGTGAAACGGAAAATGTTGTCAATGAACAAAAGTACGTCCTGATTCTTCACGTCACGGAAATACTCCGCCATGGTAAGGCCGGATAAGCCGACACGCATACGCGCTCCCGGCGGTTCATTCATCTGGCCGTATACCAGGGCTGTCTTGTCTATAACGCCGCTCTCCTTCATCTCGCCGTAGAGGTCATTTCCCTCACGGGTGCGCTCGCCTACGCCGGTGAATACGGACAGTCCGCCGTGAGCGGTCGCCACATTGTGGATCAGCTCCATGATCAGCACGGTTTTTCCCACGCCGGCGCCGCCGAACAGGCCGATCTTACCGCCCTTTGCATAGGGGCAGATGAGGTCTACGACTTTAATGCCGGTTTCCAGAATCTCGGTCGCGGGCGTCTGCTCCTCATAGGAAGGAGCCGGACGGTGGATGGCCCAGCGCTCCTTTGCCTCAGGGGCGGGCATCTCGTCCACGGGCTCTCCCAGAAGGTTAAATACGCGGCCCAGGCATGCGTCCCCGACCGGAACGGTGATGGGGCTGCCCGTATCGATCGCGTCCGCGCCGCGCACCAGGCCGTCTGTGGAGCTCATGGCGATGCAGCGGACCACGTCGTCCCCGACCTGCTGGGCGACTTCAGCCACCAGCCTGCGGCCATTTACATCAATCTCAATCGCGTTCAGCAGCGCAGGCAGCTCACCCTCGTTATAACGGATGTCAAGTACGGGGCCGGTTACCTGAACCACCTTTCCAATATGTTTCTCACTCATATAACAATCTCCTCATCAGGGCTGCTCGGCGCCTGCCACAATCTCCGTAATTTCCTGAGTAATGCTGGACTGACGCGCCCTGTTATAATAAAGGCTGAGCTGTTCAATCATCTCGCCTGCGTTCTTTGTGGCAGCATCCATGGCGGTTCTTCTGGCGGCCAGCTCGCTGGCCACGGACTCGCACATAGCGCCGTAGATTAAGCCTGCCAGATACTCTGGCACAATGGCGTTAAATACACTCTCGCTGTCCGGCTCATACAGGATCAGGGAACGGATATGCTTCGGATCATGTCCGTCTTCCTTTTCCGTGAAATCGTCAAGGGGCAGAAGAGAAGAAACATCCGGCCTCTGCGAAAGCATGGAAAGAAAGCTGGTGTAGCAGAGAGCAATGTGGCCGAAATCTCCTTTGCAGTAGGCGCTGCACAAAAGCTTTGCCATCTCAAAACAGTCAGACACAGAGATGTCCCCTGCCTCGGCGAATTCTTCGGTCAGAATGTGTACCTTCCGGCGCTTGCAGTAGTCCACCGCCTTCTTTCCGATGGGAAGGATCGAATAGTCCTTTCCCTTTGCCTGGCTCTCCAGCAGCTTAAACAGATTGGAGTTGTAGCCCCCGGCCAGTCCCCGGTCGCCGGCGATAATGACATAACACCATTTCGGGCTGTCACTTGCTTTGGTATAAGGGGATGTAAAGTCCGTATTGCCGGAGGCAATATCCGTCAGCGTGTCGTGGAGTGTCTGGAAATAAGGGCGGCTTAAATCAGCGCGCTCCTTAGCCTTACGCAGCTTGGAGGATGCTACCAGCTCCATTGCCTTTGTAATCTGCATGGTGCTCTGTATGCTCTTCATACGGAGCTTCACGGCTTTCATATTAGCGGCCATGGTTTTCCTCCTTTATAAAAAAGCATCATGATCTTGTTTTCAGGAATTTATCCGTATAATCATTCAGAGCGGTTTTCAGCTTCTCCTCTGTGTCCTTATCCAGGTTTCCGGTGCTCTTTATGGCGCTCATGGCAGCCGCGCCGTTTCCGTCTGTGTCGAGGAATGGGTACAGACCCGCCTCATATTCCTGGATATCAGCCGTCTCGATCCGGGTCAGAATTCCGTTTACCGCGGCGTAGAGGATCGCGACCTGTTTTTCGACCGGTACGGGCAGGCTGCGGCCCTGCTTTAATACCTCCACGATACGCTCGCCCTGAGCCAGACGCGCCTTGGTGTCCGCATCCAGATCCGAACCGAACTGAGCAAAGCTCTGCAGCTCGCGGAACTGAGAGTAAACCAGCTTCAGCGTGCCGGCCACCTTCTTCATGGCCTTTATCTGGGCGTTGCCGCCTACGCGCGACACGGAGATACCGGGGTTTACGGCCGGCATGATGCCGGAGTGGAACAGCTCTGTCTCCAGGAAAATCTGCCCGTCTGTGATGGAAATTACATTGGTCGGAATATACGCCGAAACGTCGCCGGCCTGCGTCTCGATCACCGGAAGCGCCGTGAGAGAGCCGCCGCCTTTTTCGGCGGAGAGCTTCGCCGCGCGCTCCAGCAGACGGGAATGCAGATAGAATACATCGCCCGGATACGCCTCACGTCCCGGCGGACGGCGGATCAGCAGGGACAGGGCGCGGTACGCCACCGCATGCTTGCTCAAATCGTCATAAATAATCAGGACATGCTTGCCCTGGTTCATAAAATATTCGCCCATCGCACAGCCGGAATACGGCGCGATGTACTGTAAGGGGCTGGGCTCAGAGGCTGTGGCAGCCACGATAATCGTGTAATCCATGGCCCCGCCTGCGGTTAAGTCGGACACAAGGCCCGCCACGGTGGAACGCTTCTGGCCGATGGCCACATAGATACAGATAACGTCCTTGCCCTTCTGGTTTAAGATCGTGTCTGTGGCGATCGTCGTCTTACCGGTCTGCCTGTCGCCGATGATCAGCTCGCGCTGGCCTCTTCCGATGGGAATCATGGAATCAATGGCCTTGATGCCTGTCTGGAGCGGTTCCTTTACAGGCTGGCGGTCGCAGATGCCGGGCGCCTGGGATTCAATGGGGCGGAACTCGCTCGTCTCAATGGGGCCCGCGCCGTCGATGGGCTGGCCGATGGCGTTTACAACACGCCCGATCATAGCTTCGCCTACAGGTACGGAAACAACCTTTCCTGTGCGCTTTACGGTCTGCCCCTCGCTGATCCCCTGATCAGAGCCGAGAAGCACGGTAGAAACGCTCGCTTCTTCTAAGTTCTGGGCCATTCCGAAGGTGCCGTCCTCAAATTCCAGAAGCTCGCCGGACATACAGTTGGTAAGCCCGCTCACTCTGGCGATACCGTCTCCGACCATCAGTACGGTTCCGGTTTCGCTCTGCTCAATGGCATTCTGGTAATATTTGATCTGGCTGCGAATGACCTTGGATATTTCTTCTGGTTTTAATTGCATTCCATTCACATCCTTTATACGATGATTTCGGTAATCTTCTTACGCAGGCTTAAAAGGCGCGCCTGGGCCGTGCCGTCGAGCTGCTTTCCTTCCAGCTCCACGCGCAGTCCGCCCAGAAGGCCCTCATCCACCTTCTGTGTAAGTACGATGGTTTTCTTGCTCATGTCCTCCAGGCGCTTCTTAAGGGCCTCGGCCTGGGACTCGCTTAAGGCGACGGCGCTTGAGACGACAGCCTCCGCGATATTGTGATCCGCATTGTAGCGCGAGCGGAACTCGTCGCAGCAGCCGCCAAATTCCCGCAGCGCGCCATTTTCACATAAAATCCCTAAAAAATTCAGAAGATAGGGCTGAATCTGGCCGTCGAAGGCTTTATTAAGGAGAGCGACCCGCTCTGTCTTGGGGATGGACGGCTCGGATAAAAGAACCAGATAATCGGGATTCTCCCGGAAAATCTGACGGATCGAATCCATCTCCTCCATCACAGGCTCTGTGAGCGATTCTTCAGCGGCAAGGTCATAGAGGCTGCCGCCGTAAAGCTTGGCAGTTTTTGTCATGATGCCTCACCTACATTCTCAATAAACTCGTCGATCAGTTTTTTGTGATCCTCTTCATTGATCTCGCGTTCCACTACCTTGCCGGCAATTTCCATAGCAATGCCGCCGATCTCATTTTTGATGTCGTTGACCGCCTTTTTCTTCTCCTGAAGAATATCGGCCTCGGCCTTTGCCTTTAAGTTCGCGGCCTGGGACTGGGCGTCGTTTATGATCGCCTCGCTGCGTGCGGCAGCGTCCTTCTGCGCGTTCTGGAGAATGGAATTTGCCTCGGCCTTTGCCTGGGTTAAGCTGTTCTCGTAGCTGGATTTTAAGGTCATGGCCTCATTCTTTTCCCGCCTTGCCTGCTGGATCTCAGCGTCAGCCATCGCCTTGCGCTTATCCAGCATGGCGTTGATCGGCTTGAACAGAAAACGTTTTATCAGGTACATCTGTATAAAGAGGTTCAGGATCTGGGCAATAAAGGTCCACGGTATAATAGTTACTAATTCCTGTGTTTGCATCTTTCCCCTCCTGTCTTGTGGAAATTACGATTTTCCGCAGAGTGATTAGCCCAGGAAGTTCATGAATGCGCCGGGGGCTACGAAGATGAGCAGCAGGCCGGTTACAAAGCCGTAGATACCGGTTGTCTCTGCGATGGCGCAGCCAAGGAGCATGGTGCTCGTCACGTCGCCCTTGCATTCGGGCTGGCGTCCGATGGCCTCAAGGGCCTTTGCGACCGCGTTACCTTCACCAATACCAGGTCCAACACCGGAGATAAGGGCGCAGCCTGCGCCGATTGCGCAACCTGCTAATGCAATACCACGAGCGAGCAACTGAAAGTCTGTCATAATGATTTCCTCCTAACTGAATTTAAAAATAGGTGTGTTGAAAATTGCCACACAGGGAGGCGGCGGGAACCGCCTTAACCTTCCGCGGCGTTGGCGATATACATAATTGTCAGCATACTGAAAATAAATGCCTGCATCACGCCGGAGAACCAGTCGAAATAAACGCCGGCGATAGCGGGGATGCCCACATCAAGGAACGGGATACTTCCCAGAACCTGTCCCAGCGCGCCCGGAAGCCAGCCAAGCAGCGCGGTGGTCGCGACGGCAAGAGAGGCATAGATCAGCGTACTGATTACAACGCCGGACAGGATGTTGCCGAAATGACGGCAGGCCATGCTGACAGGCGTCGCGAGCTCAGACAGAACATTAAAAGGGGTCATTACCGGGATTGGCTGGGTAAAGCCCTTTAAGTATCCTGCAAGGCCGCCGGCTTTGATCTTGTTTGCCGTGATCATGATAAACACGACAACGGCCCAGGCCGCCTCAGTGGAGAGATCGGCTGTGGGGCTGCGCAGCCCAATCAGGCTGATCAGGTTTGATACAACGCTTGTCGCAAACAGGGCGGCTACGAACGGGATCAGTTTATCGAACCGCGTTCCGCCGGTATTATTGCGGACCAGATTGTTCGCCATTTCCACAAGCATCTCGGCAAAAGCCTGCCGTTTTGAAATGTTCTCCACTCTGAGATCTCTGGTAAGCCAGATACAGGCCCCTGTAATCAGCGCCATCACTATCCAACTGACTACAAGCGTCTGTGTGATCAGAATATCGCCCAGGATGGGAATGCCTGTTGGAATCCTGTAATAAATGACGGGACCTGAAATATCAATATTCATGCTTTCATGTTCATCTCCTTTCTGTTAAATTTTAGTTGGTTTTTATTTTATTATACCCAGCATGCCCCGTAGCTTAATACACATACTGGGTAAAAATAACGGAATGATGCCTGCCGCGGCGTTAAAGCAGGGCAGCGCGAATGCCAGTACCACCCACAAAAGCTGTGACAGGGTGCGGAAGCGGTAGCTGGCCTTCATGGCCTTATAGGCTTCGTCCTGGTTGTCTGTGCCTGTGATTTTCTGGATCGTGAGCCCCATGAAAAAGAAATTCGCACAGGCGACCGCAGAGCCGGCGAGTCCGGCGGCGATCACCCTGTAATCAAAGGGAACCGCATCGGGCACAGACCGATGAAGAAGCCAGAATGCCAGAAACATGACAAAAGCGCCGGCAAAAGTTCCTGCCGCGGTATAGATGCTTTCCTTTTTTACGGCGGGCTGAATCTGCATGGGCAAGATGTCTCCTTTCTATGAAAGCTATATATTGATTTTGCAGCTGACGTAAAGAATCCCGCCGGCCTGAACGTGTACAGGGGATGCCGCGCGGGCAGAAGCTATTTATGCTCATTAAAACCTACGCCGGTTTTTCTCTTCGTATTCTCCTGCTTCATAATGGCAAGATACACCTTCCAGGCCGTCGCGGCAGATCCGCCGAGGCCAAAAAAAAAGCCCGGAAGGTAGATCCAGCCGGCCATGGAAAAGCGGTTGCACAGCCAGTTGCATAAAAGAATACATATAAGAAGCGGGGCCGCCAGGGACAGCCCGATCTGACTCAGCATAGTAAGATGTCGAAAAATATCAGGCCAATCCTTCATAAATTCCTCCAAAATTTACACAGCTTGTTTCGGCGCGCAATCCGAAATGGATGTAAACAATAACAATTCTATCCAATTATATATCATTTTTATGCAAATCACAAGTTTTTTTGGGAGAAATACGCGGCTTGAGCTTTTGTTTTTTATACGATATAGTTATAGTGAAAGAAATACAGGACAGCCGATGGGATGCGCGGCGCGGGAGACAGTAAGGCAGTTCAGACAGGAAAGGGGGAACGGCGCATGATCCGGATTTGCTGTATTACGTATAAGGATGTGGACAGGCTGGTGCGCGAGGCGCTGGAGTCTTATCAGGACAAAGAAGTGGAATTCAGCATCGTGGAAGGCCTGCGGACCGAGATCCTCGAAGAGGAGAAGCGGAAGGTGATTGAGGGAGCGGATGTCGCCATCGCGGCCGGAGCGAACGCGCAGATCGCGGCGGCCGCCTTTCAGATACCGGTGCTGCAGCTTCGCATTACGGATTTTGATTATCTGACAGCGGTTGAGCAGGGGCTTAAGCTGGGGGGTGCGCCTGCGGTGGTCACATACCAGCAGCCCATATCGAAGAGTATGAAGGAATATCTGCAGATCATCGGCAGAGAGGTGGAAAATATTGTCTATGAGGATACGGAGGAGCTGCAGGAGGCGCTCTCCGACAGCCGGGCGGATGTGATCATCGGGGCGACGCACGCCGTGGAGGTGGGGAAACGCCTGGGCCGGAAGACAGTGCTGCTTTACCCGAGCTTTGCCTGCATCCTGGACACCATTGCCGAGGCAAAGAACCTGGCCAGGGAGCTTGAAAAGGAGCGGAATAAGAATCAGTATATCAACGGGCTTCTGCACTGCAGCGTCAACGGTATTTTTCTGGTGGACAGCTTATGCAGAGTCATTGACTTCAATCAAAAGGCGGTGGAGCTGGCGGCCATAGAACGTGAGAAATTAAAATATTCGTATTTGGATCAGATCCTGCCGAATTTAAAGCTGAACGAATTTGTCTGGGGCAGCGCACAGGAAGCGCTGCGGATCATCAGGCTGGGAGGAAAGGAGATGTTCTGCAATATCGTGCGGCTTGACAACCGCCGCTCCCAGTTTGACGGCGCGGTGATCATGATGTATTACTTAGACGAATTAAAGCATCAGATCCGTCAGGGAGAAAAGGAGGAACGCCAGAGAAAAGAAAAGGGCTTTAAGGCAAAACGGAATTTTTCGGATATCATCGGTTCCTCCCTGGCAATCCGCCGGTGTATTGAGGATGCAAGGTTCTATGCGGAAAGCGAGTCGAATCTGATGGTTTACGGCGAGACGGGAACCGGGAAGGAGATATTCGCGCAGAGCGTCCATAACCAGAGCAGGAGAAAAAATGAGGCGTTTATCGCAGTCAACTGCGCCGCCCTGCCGGAGAACCTTCTGGAAACCGAGCTGTTCGGCTATGACGAGGGCGCGTTCACCGGGGGCCGCAAGGGAGGCAAAAAGGGCTTGTTTGAGCTGGCGGATCACGGAACCCTGTTTCTGGACGAGATCGGCGAGCTCTCTCCCGGTCTGCAGTCCAGGCTTTTGCGGGTGCTTCAGGAAAAAGAGATCATGCATGTGGGCGGGCAGCGGATCATCCCTGTGGATGTGCGCATCATTGCAGCTACCAATAAGGGGCTGGAACAGATGGACGCCTCGGCTTTCCGCCGGGATCTGCTGTACCGCTTAAATGTGCTGGAGTTAAATATCCCGCCTCTTCGGGAACGGGAGAATGATGTCGCGGAGCTGTTTGATTTCTATTATAAGAAAAAACGCGATATGAGCATCCATCAGGTCGAACTGACCGAAGGGGCGAAAGAGATTCTTAAATTGTACCACTGGCCCGGAAATATACGGGAGCTGCAGAACGTCTGCGAGCGCTTCTGCCTGTATCTGAAGCAGTCGGCAAGGTGCAGCGACGCGCTGATCCGCAAATGCATGATCCGCGCGGTGGGGGAGGAAAGGCTTAAGAATAATATCCTTGAATCGTATGATTTCAGGGAAAAAGGCGCGACTCCGGAGCTGGTGGGGGCGCTTAAGAGGATATTTTCTTATAACCGGGAGCAGATCGCAAAGCTGCTTGGGATCAGCCGGACGACGTTGTGGCGGGCAACGAAGGGGGAGCAGGAGTGAGCTTCAATGTGTTTCAGATAACAGGAAAATGTGTTTTGTGAAACATTTTTGGGGATAAGCCTGTGAAACCGCGGCAGAATTGTGAATAACGGACAGGCGGGAGAGTCCCTGTTTTCAGGCGGAGATTTTTTGGCGGGGAAAAAAGGGAGTTATGGCACGAAAATTGCATGCTTTATTTGGATGGGATATATTGATAATTGCTGTCTCATCAAGAATCAGAGGAATAAAATGTGAAAAAGGAGGTTTATTGAGTGAAGATCATTGTTTTAGACGGATACACGGAGAATCCGGGAGATTTGAGCTGGGGGCCGCTTAAGGCGCTGGGGCAGACGGAGATCTATGACCGCACAGAGGCCGGGGAGACGGTCAGCCGGATCGGCGACGCGGAGGCGATTCTGACGAATAAAACGGTTATTACGGACGAAGTGATGGAGGCGTGCGGTAATCTGCGGTACATAGGAGTGCTGGCAACCGGCTATAATGTGGTGGATGTCGAGGCTGCAAAGAGGCGGGGGATTACGGTCACGAATATCCCGACTTATGGGACCGATGCGGTGGGCCAGTTTGCTATCGCGCTTTTGCTGGAGATCTGCCATCATATCGGACATCATGACCGCACGGTCCATGAGGGGAGATGGGAGAACTGCCAGGACTGGTGTTACTGGGACTATCCGCTGATTGAGCTGGCGGGCAAGACGATGGGGATCATCGGCTTTGGGCGTATCGGGCAGGCGACAGGACGGATGGCGGCGGCGCTGCGGATGCGCGTGCTGGCTGTGGATGAATATCCAAATGAAAGCGGCCGGGCGCTTGCGGAGTATGTGGATCTTGAAAAGCTTCTTGCCGAGTCGGATGTCATTGCCCTGCACTGTCCGCTGAACGCGTCCACACAGGGGATCATCAATAAGGAAACGATCGCGAAGATGAAGGACGGCGTGATCCTGCTCAATAATTCCAGGGGGCCCCTGGTTGTGGAGGCCGATCTGGCGGAGGCGCTGAACAGCGGGAAGGTTTACGGCGCGGGCGTGGACGTGGTTTCCACTGAGCCGATCCGCGGGAATAATCCGCTCCTGACTGCTAAAAACTGCATCATAACGCCTCATATAAGCTGGGGGGCGAAAGAAAGCAGGCAGAGGCTGATGGATATAGCGGTGGATAATTTAAGACAGTTTATGAACGGCGTTTCGGTGAATGTGGTGAATCAATAAAGCGATCGCGCGGATGCGGTGAGCGGGAGGGGCCGGGCGGCCGTATAGCGGAAAGGGGATTGGTTATGAAATTTGTATTTGCATCGGATTCGTTTAAAGGATCTCTGTCATCCATGGAAATCGCAGAGCTTTTGAAACAGGAGGCGCGCGCGTGCTTTCCGGATTGTGAGTGCGTGTGTCTTCCTGTGGCGGACGGCGGGGAGGGGACGATGGAAGCCGTTCTGCAGGCGCGCGGAGGCGTTTTACTGGAGACAGAGGTCCTGGATCCTCTGGGGAGGCGTATCCGGGCCGCGTACGCGGGCCTGGACGAAGACCGGGCCCTGATCGAGATGGCCGCGGCCTCGGGCCTGCCGCTTTTGCGCCCCGAGGAGCGCGATCCCCTGGAGACGACCTCCTTTGGGACAGGGCAAATGATACGCGACGCCCTGGAGCGCGGATACCGCCGGATTACCATTGCGATCGGCGGAAGCGCCACGAATGACGGCGGCATGGGGGCCATGCGCGCATTGGGGATCCGTTTTCTGGATAAGGATGGAAATGAGCTTTCCGGAAGGGGAAAGGATCTGGAGAGAGTCGCGGGGATCGATGAGACAGGCATTTGTCCCCTTATACGCGGGGCCCGCTTTACCGTAATGTGCGATGTCAAAAATCCGCTGACCGGCCCGGATGGGGCGACTCTCACCTTTGGGGCCCAGAAAGGCGGGACGCTTAAGACGCTGGAGCGCCTGGAACAGGGGATGCGGCGGTATGAAGAGGTTTTAATAGAGGCGTATGGGCCGGAGGCCGGCCGGCGGGAGGGATCCGGCGCGGCCGGGGGCCTGGGCGCCGCTCTGGCCGTATTTCTGCATGCGGAAATGAAACCGGGTATAGAAACGGTTCTGGATCTTGTGGAATTTGACAGAAAGCTTAAGGGCGCTTCCCTGGTTGTGACAGGAGAGGGGCGGCTTGACTGGCAGTCCTCCTTCGGAAAGGTTCCCGGAGGCGTGGGCGGGCGCTGCCGCCTCGCCGGAGTTCCTGCCGTAGCGATTGTGGGCGGCATGGGAAAGGGAGCGGAAGAGATCTATCGGCACGGGATCAGCAGCATTGTCACAACGATCAATGGGCCGATGCGAACAGAGGAGGCGATGGAGCGGGCTGAAGAGCTGTATTCATGCGCTGCCCGGCGCATGTTCCGGCTTTTTGAGGCTGGTACATCATTGCGTAAGTAACGGTAAATTCAGCGCCTGCTCTTTGCGCCGGAACCGGAAGGAAAGTCAGAACTGTCATGTAAAAAGCCGCTGCGCCATCCGGATACCGGAATAACTGCAGCGGCATTATCATCGCAAAGCTTATTTATTTTTGTGGTATAAATACCGCGGGATTCCATCCACCATAACAGGGGATACATCGCCCTGAATCAGGGGGCGGACATAGTTGATGAATTCTTCGGTTACGTAGGTGCCGTCCTCATTGATCCACTCTCTGGGAACCGTCTTTTCGACATTGGACACCTTATGCACATTGCGCAGATCCGTAGTGGACTGGTAGGGGTCGTCCGAGAGGCGCGTCAGGATAACCATCTCGCCGGTATCGCCCTCGTCCGCAGCCTTAACGGCAGCGCCGCCGACCTGGAACGCCTCCAGGATATCAATACGGGATGCCAGATGGGAGGCGGCTCTCTGCATGGAGCTCAGCTCAATGCTTCTGGTCTTGCAGCCGATCTCCTGGGAGAGGCGGCGCGCCAGATAATTGGCTGTGCCGGTGAGCTGCTTGTGTCCGAATGCGTCAACAAAGTCAATGCCGTCTGTCAGCTCGCATACATACCGGCCGTCTGACAGGCGGATTCCCTCTGATACGGCTACAACCACGAACGCTTTCTGCTCTAAGAGAGCCCTTACGCGGGCCAGGAAATCATCAATATCAAAGGCGAGCTCCGGAAGATAGATCAGATCCGGGCCGTTGCAGTCCTCGCCCCTCGAAAGCGCGGCGGAACCGGTCAGCCAGCCGGCATTGCGGCCCATGATCTCAACAATCGTAACAAGGCCCTTATTGTACACCAGGGCGTTGCTGTCCTGGATAATCTCCTTAACGGAGGTGCCGATGTATTTGGCGGCGCTTCCATAGCCAGGCGTGTGATCCGTCAGGGCCAGATCATTGTCGATCGTCTTCGGCACACCGAGGAACTTCGTGGGATGGCCTTTTAAGATCGCGTAATCCGAGAGCTTTTTAATGGTATCCATCGAATCATTGCCGCCAATGTAGATAAAGCACTCAATATTTAACTTATCAAGAATTCCAAAAATCTTCTCATATGTCTCAATGCTCTCGTGAATTTCCGGAAGCTTATAACGGCAGGAGCCGAGATAAGCGGCGGGCGTCCTCTTAAGAAGCTCAACATCCAGGTCGCTCTGGATGTGCTCGGATAAATCGATATAGTTCTCATCCAGAAGGCCCTCGATCCCGTGCCGCATGCCATATACCTTCGGGGCTCCCCTGTCAATGGCTGTACGGTATACGCCCGCAAGGCTGGAGTTAATGGCTGCAGTGGGACCGCCGGATTGTCCAACAATTACATTTCCTTTCATGATTCATTCCTCCAAAGTTTTTTATTAACGTTATTATATCAGCTTTGCCTGATTTCAACAACAAAATGATCGCATAATTTAACATATTTGCACAAAAAGGCCCGGTATGCTATAATGTCCGCAGGTACAGAAACTTTATGAGTGTGTATACTGTAACAGAGAATATACAATGAGGAGAGGAAAAATGAAACAAACTGCACTGGTAATCATGGCTGCCGGGATTGGAAGCCGCTTCGGTGGCGGGATCAAACAGTTGGAGCCGGTAGGGCCCGGCGGAGAGATCATTATGGACTATTCGATCCACGACGCCCTGGAGGCGGGATTTAACCGTATTATCTTTGTGATACGCCGTGATTTGGAGAAAGATTTTAAGAGGGTGATTGGAGAGCGGATCGAGAAGATCGCTCCGGTTTCCTATGCATATCAGGAACTGGAGGATCTTCCGCAGGGTTATACGGTCCCCGAGGGGCGCCAGAAGCCCTGGGGCACAGGCCAGGCTGTTTTGAGCATCCGGGACATGATCCGGGAGCCGTTCCTTGTGATCAACGCAGACGACTACTACGGCAAAGAAGTGTTCCAAAAGATTCACGATTACATGGCAAATGAGATGGACGAGGAAGCCTCTGTCTATGATATCTGCATGGGCGGATTTATCCTTTCCAACACCTTAAGCGAAAACGGCGGCGTGACCAGAGGCGTCTGCGAGGTGGCAGAGGACGGCAGCCTTCAAAAGGTGACGGAGACTTATAATATAGAAAAGAAAGCCGATGGGATGTACGCCACGGATGAGGACGGGAATCCGGTGGAGGTGCGCGCGGATCAGTACGTTTCCATGAATACCTGGGGTCTGACGCCCGCCTTTGTAAAGGAACTCGAAAAGGGCTTTCCGGAATTTCTGTCCGGGCTTAAAGAGGGGGATATTAAATCCGAGTATCTGCTTCCCGCAATTATTGATAAGATGATCCGGAGCAAACGCGCCAGGGTGACGGTGCTGGGGACAAAGGATCGCTGGTTTGGCGTGACGTATAAGGAGGACAAGGAAAGCGTGGCGAATTCCATCCGGGATTTGATACGGTCCGGGGTGTATCCGGAGAGACTGTAGCGGGCTGGGAAGAAAACACGATATAACAAAGAGAACGTACACATTTTACGTCTATCCTGCATATGATACCATATAACCGAATGCCATGGGAGGTATGGGAATCAGATGCAGGATTTTTTTGGCAGAGGACTGAGAGGCCAGGAGGCCGTGTCCAGGCCGGAACCCTACCAGTTATATCGGCGGGATCAGAATCTTTTGCCGGAAGCTCAGAGCTTAATCAGAGATTTTGAGTATTTTAAGAGCATGTACCCATTAGGAGCAAGACGGCTGCAGCAATATGTGGAAGAGGTCTGCGATGAAATGGAATACGAGGGCAGCCCTATTTATGATGAATACCCGGATCGTATTCTGATAGAACAGATGCTGCAGAAAATCAGCCTGAAAGCAGCCGCCCTGCAGATGCAGGAGCCGGAAGAGGCCGCATGGGATCCGGCTGCAGGCGAGCCGCCGGCCCCGCCGGCAGCCGCAGCGCCTGAAACGCAGTCATCTGCCGCGCAGGAACCGCCCGCGGTTCTGCCGGAAGAATCTATCCCTGCCGGGCCGGCGGCCGGCGCTCCGGAAGAAACACAAATCCAGGAGCTTAGATCCAGGCAGGATCCCGCATATGTGCGCGTATCCTACGGCCCGCTTCGCGGAGAATGCAAAAAAGTCCCGGAGGGATATCAGACCTGGGAAACCGCCCCGGTAAAAATCCAGGAGGCCAGAGCCGTCCGCGCACAGGACGCCGCCAGTCCAAAGCGGGGTCCGTGGGGTCCGCCGCCGCCCGGCCCATGGGGTCCGCCCCGTCCGCCGCAGGGCCCGTGGGGGCCGCCGCCCCCGCCGCCGCCCGGCCCGTGGGGCCCGCCACGCCCCCCGCAGGGTCCCTGGGGTCCGCCGCCCCCGCCGCCGCCCGGTCCGTGGGGCCCGCCGCCCCCGCCGCCGCGCCCGGGAAAGCCGAACTTCCTTGGAGATCTGTTAAGTGTCCTCCTGTTTAACGAACTGCAGGGAAGACGCTGCCGCAGCGGGCGCTGCAGATAAAGCCTGTCCCCCAAAAGGCTAACATAGATGAAACATAAAACTGCCTTATGATTAAAATGCCGCGGCAAAGAGAGACAACGGATTATCATCCCAATAGCCGGCCAACAGTACAGCCGGGAGCGGGCCATATATCCATAAGGAACCCAGAGAAAACCGCCGGCGCTTTTCTCTGAGCGGAAGCGGGGTTCCGTTGGATATATGGCCCGCTTGCGGCGTCCCTCTCACGTCAATTGTCCCACTATCTGTAAACGAACCAATAGTATTTTCCCCCAACCTGTGTTATAATAACCAACAGCAGACCAACCCCCTCAGCTATTCAAAGGAAATTCTATATATGAAAAAATTCATCAGGAAAAATTTGATTTTACTGTTTATATTTATAGCCGCCATTCTGGCATATTTTGGCGTATCCCTGTTAAAAAGTGAAGAGGACAGCGCAGTCTATACGTCCATTGAGGACGCAAACCTGCCGGTTGCCCATATGGAGATCTTCGGAAGGCGTATGAACGCCCTGTACGGCTTTGTGGAAAACCTCCCCAGAAGCGCCGGCCGGGGCGATCTGACGCTTCTGCCTCCGGATCGGCAGCTCCAGGTATATTTTGCCGATGTGGATTCCCGTGTCCTGGGGATCCGGTATGAGATTCGCAGTCTGGACGGAGAGAGACTGGTCGAGCGGACGGATCTTGAGGAGTGGCGGACAGAGGAAGACGGGATCCACGCAAAGCTTCCCATCCAGAACCTTCTGGCTCAGGATGAGGAATATTTAATGACGCTCACCCTTTCTACAGAGGAGCATCCGGCTGTTTATTATTTCACAAGGATTGTCTCATCCGAGAATTCCTATATTGAGGCCATGCTTCAGCTTGCGATGGATTTTTCGGAGAAATCCTTTGATTATAATGAAGCCAGGGCCCTTACGACCTATCTGGAGACGGATCTCAATGCGGATAACAGCACATTGGGCAGGACGAGCCTGAAAAACAGTTTTACGCAGCTTACCTGGCGCGGCATGGGGATGACGCGGCTCAGCGAGGCTTCGGTTCATCTGAAGGAAATGCAGGGCATTATGTGTACGATTGAGCTGGAGTATGTGGCCGGGCGCGAGACGGAGAGCGGGAGCGATGAATACTATGACGTGACGGAGAGCTTTACCATGCGCTGGGGCACGGAGCGAATCTATATGATGGACTATGACAGGCGCGTAAATCAGATTTTTTCCGGCGAGGATCGGCTGTACTGGGATCGGCGGATTATGCTGGGAATTTCCGATGAGGACGAGCTGCAGGCGGTCAGCGATTCGTCAGGGACCTATAAGGCATTTGTCGCGAACCGTGCGCTCTGGCTGTTTGACACGGTCAGCCGGCAGAGCACAAAGGTATTTGCGTTCCGCAAGAGCGAGGACGATCTGCGCATGAATTTTAACTCGCACAGCGTGCGGATCTTATCAGTCAGCGAGGAAGGCAGTATCGATTTTCTGGTTTACGGCTATATGAGGCGGGGAAACCATGAAGGTACGACCGGCGTGGCATTCTACCGCTATGAGAGCGCGGACAATGCCCTGACCGAACGGCTCTATCTTCCGGTGGATGAGGATTACGGAAGTCTTCGCCAGGATATCGGCAGGCTGAGTTATTTGAGCGACAATCATACGCTTTACCTCTACCTTGATCACGCTGTATACGGTGTGGATCTGCCCGGAAAGGAGTATGTGGTCGTGGCGGACGGCCTGACGGAGGAGAATTTCGCCGTCAGCGCCGACGGGGCGAGGATCGCGTGGCAGGAAGGGGATGATATTTACAGCTCCTCCAGACTGAATGTGATGGATTTGACGACCGGAAAAAAGGATGAGATACGGCCGGGAGACAATGGAGCCATCCGTCTGGTTGGCTTTGTGGGGAGCGATCTGGTTTACGGCCTGGCGCGTGAAGGGGATACCCTGACTTCGGGCGGACGTATCACAGGACTCCCCCTCTATGCGGTCGAGATAGTCGGAAGCGGGATGGAGACGGAAACCCGGTATGAAAAGGATGGTATTTACCTGCAGAATGTGGAGATAGAGGACAGCCGCGTCCATCTGACGCGCATGAGGAGAAACGGCGCTTCCTATGAGATAGTGGACGAGGATACGCTGGTGTGCAATGAGGAGGTCGTGATGGATCCCCTGGACGGCATCGGATACCTGGCGGACAATGAATATGGCCGCATCTATTTTGTTCAGCTTGAGAGCGGGGAGACGCAGGGTCGCGATATCCAGATCCATGTTCCGAAAAAGGTGGTGGCAGAAGAAAATAATACAATCTATCTGAAGGCAAACCATGATTTGAAAGGCAGAGTCTACTATGCGTACAGCCAGGGCCGTATGAATGGGATGTATGTAGATTTTACCAGCGCAGTCATGGCGGCTTACGACGGGATGGGACTGGTGACCGACGAAAACGGCTGTGTGTTCTGGAACCGGGTAAACCGGAGCCCGGCAAGGACGATCCGTGAAATATCCGGGGAAGAGACGCTGGCGCGCCGGTATCTGTCAGAGCTTGCGAGGGGAGAAGAGATGTCATCGGACGGCGTCTGCTTCATCGACGCCCGCGGCCTTTCCTTGGGGCAGGTTCTGTATTTCGTCTCACAGGGAAAGCCGGTAGCGGCCTTTTTAGGGGATGACAGCTATGGGCTGATCTACGGTTATGATCAGTACAATATTTCGTGCCTCTGGTACCCGGGCACAGAATATGCCTACAGTGATAAAATGGGGCTAAACGACGCCACAGCCTTTTTTGAAAGCACAGGCAGAAACGATTTTGTATGCTTCCTGGAGCAGTAACAGGGAAATCGCGCCTTTACAAATCGGCGTTTTGTGGTTATAATATCCACAAAAGGGCTTTTATGCACACGGGCGCCCAGAGGAAGATTGTCAGCCAGCGCTGACGGGCGCGCGGCGGGCAGGGGAAGAATGTTATTCCCTGTTCGATTGTGCCTGCCTGATTCAACAGCATATAGCGAGTATTCGTTTCAATATATAGAGGTGCCACATGGAACAGTATATTATGAAGGGCGGAAGCCCTCTGGCGGGAGAGGTCACGATCAGCGGGGCCAAGAATGCCGCTCTCGGAATTTTAGCCGCGTCAATTATGACAGATGATGATGTTTTGATAGAGAACCTTCCGGATGTGAGGGATATCAACGTCCTTTTGGAAGCGATTGAGAAGATTGGAGCGCGTGTGAAACGCACGGATCGTCACACGGTCCGTATTAATGCAAGCCATATACGCCGGGTGAGCGTGGATGATGAATATATCCGCAAAATCCGGGCATCGTATTATTTTATCGGAGCGCTTTTGGGAAAATATAAGAGCGCGGAGGTCCCGCTCCCGGGCGGCTGTAATATCGGCAGCAGGCCCATTGACCAGCATCTGAAGGGTTTTCGCGCTCTGGGGGCCAGGGTGGAAGTGGAGAAGGGAGCCGTGGTGGCCCACGCGATAGATTTGGTGGGCAGCCATATATATCTGGACGTCGTATCTGTGGGCGCTACCATTAATATCATGATGGCAGCTACCCTGGCGGAAGGCGAGACGATTATTGAGAACCCGGCCAAGGAGCCGCATGTCGTGGATGTGGCGAACTTCCTGAACAGCATGGGCGCCAATGTCAAGGGAGCCGGGACAGATGTGATCCGGATCCGGGGCGTCAAGCACCTGCACGGGACGGAGTATTCGATCATACCGGATCAGATTGAGGCCGGCACATTTATGTGCGCGGCGGCGATCACCCGCGGCGACGTGATGGTACAGAATGTGATACCAAAGCATCTGGAAGCGATCAGCGCCAAGCTGATCGAACTTGGCTGCGAGGTGACGGAGTTTGACGAGGCGGTCCGTGTTGTGGGAAGGCCCAGGCACCGCCATACGGATATCAAGACGCTGCCTTATCCGGGATTTCCCACGGACATGCAGCCGCAGATCACTGTAACTCTGGCGCTGGCAGAGGGAACCAGCATTGTGACAGAGAGTATATTTGAAAATCGTTTCAAATATGTGGACGAGCTGGCGCGTATGGGCGGTTCCATAAAGGTGGAAGGAAATACAGCGATTATCAGCGGAGTGAAGCAGCTAACAGGCGCGCAGGTGAACGCGCCGGATCTGCGGGCCGGAGCTGCGCTGGTGATTGCCGGGCTGGCGGCCGACGGCTACACGACTGTGGATGAAATCGGATATATTCAGAGAGGATATGAGAATTTTGAAAAAAAGCTTCAGGGCCTGGGCGCTATGATAGAGAAAGTGGACTCAGACAAAGAGGCGCAGAAATTTAAATTAAGGGTCGTCTGAGACGAATCCCGGGCTGCCGCAATGGAACTGAGTCCCTTTGCGGCAGCTTTCTTTTTCAGGCAAGTTAAAATTACAGGAGTTTGGTGGAGAGTGCGATGGAAAATTTGCAATCAGAGTGGGGAACGTTTATCCGGGAAAATCGTTTGACGCCGTGGATTTGCGCGGCGGCGGCAGCGCTCAGCTACGGGGTCATGTTGAGCGGGCTTCGGATCGGCGTGGATTCAGAGTATAATATGTATAATCCGGACGCGCTTATGAGGAGCTGGTATTCAATTAACCGCTATAGCCTGGTATGGCTTAAAAACCTGTTCGGAATGCGGATGCTGAACCCGTTTGCGGAAAACCTGCTTATGATAGCGGTTTTGACGCTGTGCGGGATATTCTCTTCTTTTATGTTTTACAGCTTCAGCGGCGGATCGCCGAATATGAAGGGCTTCTGCGCCGTATTTCCGCTGCTGCTTTTAACGCATCCCTGCTATGTCCAACAGTATGTGTTTACTTTACAGGCATTTGAGGTGGCGCTGTGTATGCTGGGCTGTCTTGCGGCAGCGTTTTGCAGCGCGAGGTGGGCGTGCGGGGCAGCATGGGGCTGGGGCGCGGCCGGCGTGCTTTTGATGGCCTTTGGCTTTGGCGGTTATCAGGCTCTGGTTCCCTTTTATATGGCGGCGGCGCTGGGAATTTATCTTATTTATTTTGAATTTCATGATAATCAGGAAAAAATGTTTTATTTAAAATGCGCTCTCCGCCATCTGGCGGCTTTTCTGGCCGGATATGCGCTGTATGTGCTGATCGGAAAAGCGGTTACCTTTTACTTGTTTGGCCCGGAGTTTCAGGGCGACTATCTGGAAGGACAGATTTTATGGAGGACCGGCTCTGTGCAGACGTGTATGGCGTTTATGAAGAGCTATATCCGCGACGTTCTTCTGGGGAAAGAGGAATTCTATCCGGCGACGTTTTTTCCCTTTGCCCTCCTTTTTGCCCTGCGCCTTTTGTGGGTCTGGGGAAGAAAGAGGCGCAGAGAATTTCTGCTCTATGCGCTGGCGGCCCTTGCCCTGGCGCTGTCGCCATTTTTCCTGTGCTTTTATCAGGGCGGCGGGATTCTGATACGTTCACAGATGAGCCTTCCCTTTGCAGCGGCCTTTTTCGGGGCGTCGCTGGCGTATTTTGTCTCCGCGCCTTTATCAGGGCATGCGGCCGGAAGCGTGAAAAAGCCGGCTGCATTCCTGACAGCCGCAGTTCTCGTTGTCTGCGGCATCAATCAGGGGACGACCTCGTCGCGGGCTGTACTGACAGCCCAGATGACGTATGAGGCGGATCGGATGACTGCCATGCAGATTGCGGAAGGGCTAAGGCGTCTGGGCGTCTCAGAAGCCGGAACGCGGATCGCGATGCTTGGCCAGTACCACCCGTCTATGCCCATAAGCGTTTCCATCCGCAGGGAATCCGTGGGATACTCCATCTTTGAGTGGGATCATCAGGGGCCGGCGGGCGTGTCGCACCGGGGAGCGGGCTTTATGAGGGTTCACGGCCTTCCCTACGAAGCGGCGACCGAGGAGGAGTTTATAAAGGCTAAGGAATACGGCGCGTCCATGCCCTGCTGGCCGTCTGCCGGATCCATGGCGCTTATGGGCGATGTGGTAATTGTAAAATTTTCGGAAGAATAGCGCAAAAAACTTGCAAACACGGAAAAAACCTGATATTATAGATACTCGTGATATATTAACTAAGTTCCTTACTCCCTGCTGGAGTCAGGGGGTCAGAGACCACAAGGAGGTAAAAAGAACATGAACAAGTATGAGTTGGCAGTTGTTCTCAACGCAAAGCTCGAGGACGAGGAGAGAGCCGCGGCGATGGAAAAGGTGACAGGATACATCACACGTTTCGGCGGCGCTGTAACTGGCATTGACGAGTGGGGTAAGAAGAGACTGGCTTACGAGATTCAGAAGATGAAAGAAGGCTTCTATTATTTCGTACACTTTGAGTCTGATTCCGTATGCCCGAACGAGGTAGAGGCCCACATTCGCATCATGGAGCCGGTTATCCGTTACTTATGCGTTAGAGAGGATGCATAGATAAAGAAAGAGTGATCGTATGAATAAAGTAATTCTGATGGGAAGATTGACCAGGGATCCGGAAGTGAGATATTCACAGGGCGAGCGCGCAATGGCGATTGCCAGATATACGCTGGCCGTCGATCGCAGAGGGCGCAGAGGCGGCAATGACGACGGGACGCAGACAGCGGATTTCATTCCATGCGTCGCCTTTGACAGGGCGGGCGAGTTTGCGGAGCGCTATTTCCGCCAGGGCATTAAGATTGTAGTGACCGGAAGGATCCAGACTGGCAGCTACACCAATAGAGACGGTCAGAAGGTATATACAACAGAGGTAATCGTAGAGGATCAGGAGTTTGCGGAGAGCAAGAACGCATCATCCGGCGCCGGGAACGCAGACAGCGGATACCGCCCGGCTGAACGCCCGACGCCGTCCAGCGCAATCGGCGATGGATTTATGAATATTCCTGACGGAGTTGAAGACGAGGGCCTTCCTTTTAACTAAGCGCGATATTCCGGGAATCGGTCCCCCGGAGAGGACGGGAAAGGCCCATAAAGCGGCGGCACCGCTTATTTTGTAAAGGAGGAAATACCAATGGCATTCAATAAAGGCGACAGAGCAGACGCTTCCAAAGTAAGGAGAGGCGGTATGCGCAGAAGAAAAAAAGTTTGTGTATTCTGCGGTGAGAAGAACGGAGTCATCGATTACAAGGATGTAAATAAGTTAAAGAGATACGTATCCGAGAGAGGAAAGATTCTTCCGAGAAGAATCACAGGCAACTGTGCAAAGCATCAGAGAGCCCTTACGGTAGCGATCAAGAGAGCCAGACACCTGGCGCTTATGCCCTATTCCTGCGATTAAGAGTGATATTTATAAAGGCGGCGCGGTTTCCCTGTGACGGGAGCCGCGCTTTTGCTGTGTACAGCGAGATTTCGGGAGTAGATGAATTATGAAAGGGGAATCTTATGAAGCTTACACTGAAACCATGGACGACAGAGGACGCAGAGCGGCTCTCCGATGTATTTAACAGCTCCAGGCGAGATTACACTTCAAACCGCAGGCCGACGCCGTACCCGGTCCGGGAGGCGCAGCGATGGCTGGACGAGACGGCGAAAAAGGACGAGACAGAGGGACTGTTTTACGCGATTCTCGCGGATGAGGAGTATGTGGGATTTATTACCGTTGAACGTATGGAGGATGTGCACTGCCGCGACGCGGAAATCGGGTATCTGCTCAAAACCCGGGAGGAATCAAAGGGAATCGCAACCTGGGCAGTAGGAGAGGCATGCAAAAGGGCGTTTGAGAAAATGGATATCGTGCGGCTGACAGGTTATGTATTTGCCGCCAATACGGCCTCCAGAAAGGTTATGGAAAAGAACGGGTTTGTCCTGGAGGGAGTGATGAAGCAGGCGCTTTATAAGAACGGGCAGCTTCAGGATGACTGTATCTATGCGAAATACCGGTAGATGAAAATCAATTTTAAAATTGACAAGAAACCTCTAATCTGCTATAGTTTAATAGAAATTTAGAAGCGAGAAGGTTCAAGAACTGAAACGTATCTTGAATCTTCTTTTTTTCAGAACATAAAATCGTGCAGACTGTAGTGAAAGATACAGTAAGGTGAGAATAGAAAGGGACAAGATGGATGCAATCAGATTTGAAGATTTGAATTTAGACGCAAAGATCATGCGTGCTGTAACCGATATGGGGTTTGAGGCCGCTTCGCCGATTCAGGCGAGGTCCATTCCGCTGGAGCTTGAGGGACTGGATATTATCGGCCAGGCCCAGACCGGGACGGGAAAGACGGCGGCGTTCGGGATTCCGCTTTTGCAGAAGGTGGATCCGAAGCTTAAAAAGCCGCAGGCGATTATCCTGTGCCCAACAAGAGAGCTGGCTATCCAGGTTTCGGATGAAATCCACCGCCTGGCAAAATATATGCATGGAATCAAGGTTCTGCCTATTTACGGGGGGCAGGAGATAGGAAGACAGATCCGCTCCCTGAAAGACGGCGTGCAGGTGATTATCGGAACACCCGGGCGCGTGATGGATCACATGCGCAGGAAGACGGTGAAGCTGGGGCAGATCCATACCGTGGTTCTGGACGAAGCGGATGAGATGCTGAATATGGGCTTTTTAGAGGACATGGAGACGATCCTGAGCGAGCTTCCTGAAGAACGGCAGACCGTGATGTTTTCCGCCACCATGCCGCAGGCGATTGCGGAGATCGCAAAAAAATTCCAGAAGGAGCCGCAGCTCGTAAAGGTCGTGAAAAAGGAACTCACCGTCCCGGAGGTGACGCAGTATTATTATGAGGTCAAGCCCAAGAATAAGGTGGAGGTGATGTGCCGCCTTCTGGATCTGTATGATCCGAAGCTCTCCGTTGTATTCTGCAACACAAAAAAGCAGGTGGATGAGCTGGTCGAGAAGCTGCAGGGCAGGGGATATTATGCGGAAGGGCTGCACGGAGATTTGAAGCAGGTGCAGAGGGATCGCGTGATGAACAGCTTCCGCAACGGGAGAACTGATATCCTGGTGGCGACCGACGTGGCGGCCAGAGGAATCGATGTGGACGACGTAGAGGCTGTATTTAACTACGATATCCCACAGGACGACGAATACTATGTCCACCGGATCGGGCGCACCGGCCGCGCGGGCCGCGAGGGAAAGGCATTCAGCCTGGTGGTGGGCCGCGAGGTCTACAAGCTGCGCGAAATCCAGCGCTACTGCAAGACGCGCATCCTCCCGCAGCCGATCCCGTCATTGAACGATATCACAGCCATAAAGGCGGAGAAAGCGCTGGACAGCGTGGAAGAATATATCCGCGACAGTGATTTGGATAAGGTGATCCGCATCGTCGAGAACAGGGTGCTGGAGGAAGAGTATACGACGCTTGATCTGGCGGCTGCGCTTCTTAAAATGGTGATGGGAGACGACAACGAGGAGATCATGGACGAGGGACAGCCGCTGCGCTCCCTGGATGATTTGGACGACTACGGCCATGGCGGCCGGGGACGGGGCGGCCGTTACGGGCGCTCAGACCGGTATGAGCGCTACGAACGCCGCGGGGGCGATCGCATGGCCCGGCTGTTTGTTAATATCGGCAAGAACCAGGGCGTAAAGCCCGGAGACATCCTGGGCGCTATCGCCGGCGAATCCGGTATGCCGGGCAGAATGGTCGGCAGTATCGATATGTACGATAAATATACCTTCGTCGAGGTTCCCAGAGAGCATGCGGATGTGGTGCTTCAGGCCATGAAGGATGTGAAGATAAAAGGCAAGAGCGTTCATATGGAGAAGGCGAACCGGAAATAGAATGCAAATCTTGAATCATGTGATAACCAGGATTTTCTTCCTTAAAAAACATACCGAAAATAATAAGCCTGCCTTGTACCTGCCGGTACAGGCAGGCATTCTTTAGAAAATCTTTCATTTTTCCTCCCCCCTCTCTTTGGATTTCCCCGCTATACTAATCCCATCAACAAAAAAGGAGGTTCGCGTATGTCGCCGCAGGCATTTGCACAGATTATCATTACACTATCAGGAGTTGCGGCTGGTTTCAGCTTATTCCTTAATTTTCTCTTACTTCTCATGGAGGAAATCAAAAACTATAGTATAATGGACAGAAAAAAAGAAAGAAAGCCACGCCGTGTTCCGGACAGGGCGGCCCTGTTTTGGGGACAGCCGGGATTTGGGAAGCGGCCGGGGGCGATGGTGGAGATGTAGGACATGGAGATACGGGCGCTGAGCAGGAACAGGGAGGAGAACAACATCCTTCTGGCAGAGGACGACAGGGAGATCCGGCAGGGCATTGAAATTTTTCTGCGCGGACAGGGCTATAAGGTTTTTCAGGCCGCGGACGGGCTGGAAGGGCTGGCCATACTGGAGCGGGAGGAGATCCATCTGGCGATTGTGGATATCATGATGCCGCGCATGGACGGTGTAACCATGGTGGTAAAGTTGCGGGAGAGCTATGATTTTCCTGTCATTTTCCTGTCTGCAAAGTCAGAAGAGGTGGATAAGATCATGGGCCTGAATATGGGGGCGGACGACTACATTACAAAGCCGTTTACGCCTATGGAGCTGCTGGCCCGCGTCAATTCCCAGCTCCGCAGGTACCGCCGTTTTCTGGATCTTCTGGAGCAGAGGACAAAGGCCGGGCCGGAGAGGGAGGGGCACGTATACCGTATCCGGGGCCTGGAGCTGAATGAGGACACCGTGGAGGTGCTGGTGGACGGGAGCGCGGTGAAGACGACGCCGATCGAGTTTAAGATCTTGTCGCTGCTGATGCGCAACGCCGGGAGAGTATTCTCGGCAGATGAGATATATGAACGCGTCTGGAACGAACGGGCAGTCAATACGGACACGGTGATGGTCCATGTGCGGAATATCCGTGAAAAGATCGAACTGGATCCGAAGCGCCCGAAATATTTAAAGGTGGTGTGGGGAGTTGGATATAAAATCGAAAAATAACCATATATTAGGCATGCTTATCCTGCTGTTGATTGCCACGGCCGGGACAGCCTGTATTATGGCCCTTTATCCGTGGCTGCGGCAGCAGGCGTTCGAGGGGGCCGAGAATATCGCCATAAGAGCAGGCGGGACGGGAGAATGGAGCGGCTACGGCGCGGAAATCGGAGATCAGTATTACGTCTTTTCTGATACCTGGAGAGTAGATGCATTAGTGTTCTGGATCGCGTCTGCCGCGTTTACCATGACAGCGCTCCTTGCCTTTTTGGCGGGGCTTAACCGCTCGTTTGGGCTGACGCGGAGCAGGCTGTTTTCCATGCCGTTTGAACTTCTGGTGGCAGTTGGATTTTGTGCCGCGGCGCTGCTGAACGAATTCTTTGGAGATATTCAGTCTCTGGTATGGCATACTGTGACAGGAGAGCTTCGCACAGAGCTGATGGAAGAGCTGTACATGGGGTACGGGCCGGCAGGGGCATTTGTGGCCGCGCTGAATGTGACGGTGTGGTTTGTCTGCCTTCTGTTTATCTGCTGGCTCGTTGTGAGCGCACAGTCTATCTTTACGCTGGGGATTAAGCGTTGGTTTAAGGAGCGCACCCTGACGGGCCTGTTTCTTTTGTGGGGCGGCCGGACGGTGAGGAATACATGCGAGCTGATCGAGACGATTGATTTCCGTGAGGATTCCACAAAACGGCTTTTAAAGATTGTGGGAGTAAATTTCCTGTTGCTGTCTGTGATTAGCTGCTTCTGGTTTTTCGGCATCTTTGGGCTGCTCGTATACTCTGTCGTCCTGTTTTTCCTGCTCCGCCGGATTTACAGCAATTTGCAGGGCAAATATCAGATAATCCTGGATGCCGCGGGAAAGATGGCGCAGGGCGATCTTGATGTGGAAATCGAAGGCGGGCTGGGCATTTTTGAGCCCCTGCGCGGAGAAATCACGAAAATCAGGAACGGATTTAAAAAGGCGGTGGACGAGGAAGTGCGCAGCCGCAGCATGAAAACTGAGCTGATCACAAACGTTTCCCATGATTTAAAGACGCCGCTCACGGCCATTATCACATATGTCAACCTTCTAAAAAAAGACGATACGACGGAGGAGGAAAAAAAAGAGTATATCCGTATCTTGGATCAGAAATCCATGCGGCTGAAAAGCCTGATAGAGGACCTGTTTGAGATCAGCCGGGCAAACAGCAATAATGTGACTTTGAACCTCGTAGAGGCGGATGTGGTCAGCCTTATGAAGCAGGTGAGGCTTGAGCTGGATGACAAGATATGCGGTTCGGAGATCGATTTCCGCTTCCATCTGCCGGATGAGAGAGTTCTTCTGCTCCTGGACAGTGAAAAAGCATACCGCGTATTTGAAAATCTCCTGGTAAATATCGTGAAATATGCAATGCCGGGGACGCGGGCCTATGTGGAAATCCGGGAGGAGAAGGAGACGGCGATGATTTCCTTTAAAAATATTTCCGCTGTGGAAATCACGCTGAGCGGGGAGGATATCACGGAACGCTTTGTGCGCGGCGACACGTCCCGGAATACGGAAGGCTCCGGGCTGGGGCTGGCGATCGCCAGGAGCTTTACAGAACTCATGGGCGGGGCGATGGACGTGTCTATCGAGGCGGATCTGTTTAAGGTGAGGCTTGTGTTTCCGAAGAAACGCGCTTCTGAGGCGGAGGAATGGGATTGAAGAAGGTTTCTAAATTATAAGGTTCTTTAAAGTTCTACTGGTATATCATGTACTCCCGGAGTCTCTCCGCGCCTGCCATTGCGGCTGATTTTCCTGGAGTACATTATCTGGAAAAGGAGCGCACAGGCCCCCGCGAAGTTTACGCAGGTGGCCCCGGGCGCTCCTTTTTAGCGGTTCAGACAGCCTGAACCCCTTCTATTTCTGCAGCAGCTAAGGCGGCCTTAAGCCATACCTTTCTATATTTCCGACAGAATAAAAATATCGTATATCGCCTTAATCGCAGGCTCAAAATCATCATTTTTTACACCGATAATAATATTCAGCTCGCTGGATCCCTGATCAATCATTTTCACATTGATCCTCGCATGCGCGAGAGCAGAGAAGATCCGTCCCGCGGTGCCGCGCGCCGATTTCATGCCGCGCCCCACAACCGCGATGAGGGCCAGATCCGACTCGAGATCCAGAAAATCAGGCTGTACGGCGCGGTGGATCCCGGCGATTACGGACTGTTCGTATTCTTCAAATTCCGACTGATGAACAAAGATGGTCATGGTATCAATACCGGAGGGCATGTGCTCAAAGGAAATGCCATAGCGCTCAAACACATCAAGCACCTTTCTGCCGAACCCGATTTCACTGTTCATCATCGCCTTTTCGATATTAATAGAGCAGAACCCTTTTTTCCCTGCAATGCCGGTGATTACGTATTTGGGCTTGCGGCAGGTGCTTTCCACGATCAGGGTGCCGGGATCGTCGGGCTTATTGGTATTGCGGATATTGATTGGGATTCCCTCCTTGCGGACCGGGAAAATGGCGTCCTCATGGAGTACGCTGGCCCCCATGTATGCCAGCTCCCGAAGCTCCCGGTAGGTGATCGTCTCGATCGGAACAGGATTTTCCACCAGGTGCGGATCTGTTACCAGGAAACCGGATACATCGGTCCAGTTTTCATACAGATCCGCGTGAATGGCCCTGGATACAATCGAGCCGGTGACATCGGATCCGCCGCGTGAAAAGGTTTTGATGGAGCCGTCCGGCTTCGATCCGTAAAAACCGGGGATAACAGCGCGCTCTAAGTGTTCCAGGCGCTGCGCCAGCTCCCGGTTGGTCTTGTCAGCCAGAAACGCGCCGTTTTCGTCAAAAAAGATCACCTCAGCGGCATCCACAAATTCAAAACCCAGGTAATGGGACATAATAAGGCTGTTTAAATATTCCCCGCGGGAAGCGGCATAATCGCGCCCCGCTTTGGCGATAAAATTTTCCTCAATGGTCTTGAATTCAAAATCCAGGTTTAAATTTAAATCAAGCCCGTCGATGATTTGCTCAAAGCGCTCCTTGATTTTGGAGAGAAGCTTGCCGTAGCCTGCCCCTGTGGAAGCTGCGTCATAGCAGGCGTAGAGCATATCCGTCACCTTTTCGTCCGTTTTGCTGCGCTTGCCCGGAGCGGACGGCACAACATAGCGCCTTGCTTTATCGGCCCGGATGATCTCCCCGGCCTTTTTAAACTGCTTCGCGCTGGCAAGAGAGCTGCCGCCGAATTTTACCACTTTCTTCATAGTTCCTCCCTTTTTGTTCAATATACTCTTGGAATTTCTCCGCAAGTACATTCCGGTCTTCCCGTTCAGTGAAGTATGTGTGTCAGTGAAGTACGCGTATTTTTGGAAAATACTGGATCAGAACCTTTGCAACCAGTTTTTCGCGTTTAACAAAATGATTTCTCCATCTTCTGGAATCATTGGAGTGGTTCCGGTTATCGCCCATCATAAAATAGCAGTCCTCCGGAACCTCAAAATGCTGGGGCGGTTCGGGCTCCATGGGCTCGCGCAGATACGGCTCGGAAATGGGAACGTCAGAGCCGTTTAAGTATACCTGGCCGTCCACAATATCAACCGTATCGCCGGGCATACCGATAATGCGCTTCACATAATAGGTTTTAATTCCCAGCGCTTCATCGTCCGGATAGATGAAAATTGCAATATCGCCGCGCTCCGGATCGCCGAAGCGGTAGCTTAAGCGCGAACCTATCACACGGTCGCCGGGCATGATCGTCGTTTCCATGGAGCCGGTGGGCACCTGGCTGTTAGCGATAATAAAATGATTGATAAACAGGGCGATCAGCGCGGCGGTGACAAATACCTGAACCCAGCTAATCAGCTCTTTTTTCAGGTTAAAGGGTTCTTTGTCCTCCTGGCTGTCCTCACTGCCGGGAACGGGAGAGAGGGCGGTTTCTTTTGGCGTGCCGGTTTCGGATTCTGCTTCTGCTTCGTCCGGAGTGTCTCCGGGGAGATCCTGATTAATGCCGATAGCGCCGGACTTGAGCTGTTCAAGCATTTTGTCGAGATCCTCTATGGGAGGATCTTCCGTTTTTGGGTTTTTCTGGTCTTTATATTCCATAAATTTCTCCTGTTTGACGAATGGGTTTACTTTGCAATATAATAGTGTATATGAGTTTTTTCGATTTATCAAGCTTTTCAAAGAAATTTCATAAAGAATATTGTTACTGTTGCAGAAGTTTTTATTTGCGGATTGGGTGGGCGGATGATTTGTATAATCAGGAGAAACGAAATGGAGCAGGGCGAAAGAATTAAAAAATGGGACATGGGAGCTGCAGTTGGAACCGGCTTTTGGGGCGCGGCTCTGGCGCTTCAGCTTGCGGCAAGGAATATTCCGGGATTTGGCCAGTGGTATGCAGTGTCTGTGTACCCGATTTTGACAGGGACGCTGGGAAGGATGGCTGGATGGCTGCCGTTTTCCGTATCAGAAGTCCTTTTATATGTCTTAATGGCCGGATATACGGTATGGGCAATCTATATTCTGTTGTATGCCATATTGGGCCGGAAAAGAAAGTGGTATTTTAAAACATACATAAAGAATACATATCTGGCCGCGGCGTTTTTATTTTTTCTGTATACAATAGGATGCGGCGTTAATTATTACAGGAAGCCGTTTTCAGCTTATCTGGAGTATAAGACGGACGTTTATACAAGGGAGCAGCTTAAAGAGCTGTGCAAATGGCTTACAGGGCAGGTAAATGCCTCCTGGACAGAGACCGGGACAAAGACGTCCAGGCAGATGCAGGAAGCCGGCGCAGACGCCATGGAAGGGCTGGGAGAACGGTATCCCGCATTAAAAGGGCCCTATCCAAAGCCAAAACCGCTCATTGTGTCCCGTATTTTATCTGTCCAGCAGTTAAGCGGGATATACTCGCCCTTTACCATTGAGGCCAATTACAATAACGAGATGACCGCATATAATATCCCCCACACCATTTGCCATGAGCTTTCCCATCTGCGCGGATTTATGAGGGAAGAAGAGGCCAACTTTATCGGATTTCTGGCATGCGCCGCCTCGGACGATCCGGAATTTTGCTACAGCGGCTACCTGAGCGCCTGGATCTATGCAGGCAACGCGCTGGCAGCCGAAGACATCGAATTCTATTCCGAATGCTACAGAGCACTGCGGCCGGAGGTACGAGAAGATTTAAAAGAAAATTCACAGTTCTGGAACCGCTTTGAGTCCAGAGTCTCAGAAGCGGCAGAGGCTATGAATGACCACTATCTGAAAGCCAACAGCCAGCCCGAAGGAGTGAAAAGCTACGGCAGGGTTACAGATCTCCTGCTTGCCTGGTATGAGAACAGAAAAGGGCCGTAGAACGCAAACCGTTTATATGCCCGCCGCCCACTTACAGCCGGCCAGTCACGTAGCCCGGGGCGGCCTTTCCACGATCCCCCAATTATCGCCCCCTCGAAATCTCCCCAAAGCAACCCGGAAAATGATTGTATTATTTGCCGCGGAATGTTAAAATGTAATTAAGAATTGTATGATAAGAAGGGGGCGTATTTATGGAAAAAACATTATACGATCTGATGGACTGGGCAGGGATTGAGGAAATCGTGTATTCGGAGGCTTCGGATCCCCATGCGATGCTGGGATCCCATATGACAAAGGAAGGGATGCTGGTTCAGGCATTCATACCCACAGCCAGGGATATCACGGTAAAGCTGTCATCCACAGGTAAGCAGTACCAGATGGAAATGGCGGATGAAGCAGGCTTTTTTGCAGCGTTGATTCCGCGCAAGACGCTGACAGATTATACGCTTTTAGTATTTTATGACAACGGAACCTTGAGTGAAATTCATGATCCATACGCATATGCCCCCCAACTGACAGATTCTGATCTGAAGAAATTTGCAGCGGGGATCCATTACAGTATTTATGAGAAGATGGGGGCTCATCCCATGCAGATAAAAGGGGTGAGCGGCGTCTATTTCGCCGTTTGGGCGCCATGTGCGATGCGCGTCAGCGTGGTGGGAGATTTTAACCTTTGGGACGGCAGGCGTCATCAGATGAGGCGTCTGGGAGATTCCGGAGTGTTTGAGATTTTCATTCCGGGCGTAAAGGAAGGCGAGATTTACAAATACGAGATCAAATTCAGGAACGGAGATCCGGCGCTGAAGGCGGATCCATATGCCAGCTATGCGGAGCTTCGGCCAAATACAGCTTCCGTGGTATGGGATCTGAACCGGTATCAGTGGCAGGATCAGGAGTGGATGGCGGCGCGGGCGAAAAAGGATACCCGGACAGAGCCGATGTCGATCTATGAGGTGCATCTGGGCTCCTGGAAGAGGAAGCCGATTGAGGTGGACGAGACAGGCGCGGAGGAGCCTGGATCCGAGTTTTATAATTACCGGGAGCTCGCCGTGAGTCTGGCGGAATATGTGAAGGAGATGGGCTATACCCATATTGAGCTGCTTCCGGTGATGGAGCACCCGCTTGACGCCTCCTGGGGCTATCAGGTGACAGGGTATTATGCGCCGACGAGCCGGTTCGGTACGCCGGATGATTTTATGTATTTCATGGATTATATGCATGGACAGGGGATTGGCGTGATTCTGGACTGGGTTCCGGCGCATTTCCCGCGCGATTCGTGGGGCATGGCGCAGTTTGACGGGACATGCGTGTACGAGCACCAGGATCCGAGACAGGGATCGCATCCTCACTGGGGGACGCTCATCTACAATTACGGCCGTCCGGGCGTATCGAATTTCCTCATCGCGAATGCGATGTTCTGGGCGGATCGCTACCATGCGGACGGCATCCGCTTTGACGCGGTCGCTTCCATGCTGTATCTGGATTACGGAAAGAATCCGGGAGAATGGGTGGCGAATATGTACGGCGGGCATGAGAATTTAGAGGCGGTGGAGTTCCTCAAGCACTTAAATTCCGTGTTTAAGGGCCGCGGGGACGGCGCGATACTGATCGCAGAGGAATCCACGGCCTGGCCGAAGATCACAGGCAACGTAAAGGATGAGGGCCTGGGCTTTGATTATAAGTGGAACATGGGCTGGATGAATGATTTCCTGGGTTATATGCGGTATGATCCGTTTTTCCGATGCCATCACTATAATGAACTGACCTTCAGCATGATCTACTCCTACAGCGAGAACTTTATACTGGTCTTCTCGCATGACGAGGTGGTGCATGGAAAGGGCTCTATGGTAAATAAGATGCCGGGCGGGCGGCCGGAGGATAAATTTGCCAATCTCCGCGCGGCCTATGGCTTTATGATGGGCCATCCGGGCAAGAAGCTGCTATTCATGGGCCAGGATTTTGGCCAGATGGATGAATGGAATGAGAATGCCAGCATTGAATGGGAGCTTCTGCAGTATCCGATCCACAGCCAGATGAAGGAGTATGTAAAGGAATTAAACGCTCTCTACAGGCAGCACCCGGCCCTGTACGAAAAGGATTATCATCCCGACGGGTTTGAGTGGATGAACTGCATGGACTATATGAATAATATCGTAGTCTTTGTCCGCAAGACGGAGAAACCGGAGGAGACGCTTCTGTTTGTCTGCAACTTTGCCCCGGTGCTCCATGAAAAATATATGCTGGGCGTGCCGTTTGCAGGAAAATATAAAGAGATCTTTAACAGCGATGCAGAACGCTTCGGCGGAAGCGGAACAGGCAATCCGCGCCAGAAGAGCTCAAAAGAGGAGGAGTGCAACGGGAAGGAGAATTCCATCACGGTACAGATCCCGCCGCTGGGAATTCTGGTATTTAGCTGCACGCCGGAGAAGGAGCCAAAGAAAAGCGCAAATGCAAAGAGCGCGTCAGCCGCGGAAAAATCTGCCAGAGGAAAAAGCGCAGCAGCAGGGAAGGCATCTGTGAAGGAGAACGGCGCGGCTGTAGCGGCGCAGGAGGAAGCGGCAGAGAAAACGGATATGCCGTCCGGCGAGACGCCTGTGAAAGAAAAAGGTACAATATCTGAGGCGCCATCTGTTAAAGAGGACGACGTCCCGGCCGAAAAAGCATCTGCAAAGGGCAGCGGCGCAGCGGCGAAGCGCGCCCCGGCAAAGAAGAGTAAAAAAGGGTCAAAATCACGCGGTCAGAAGGCATGAGAGGATATAGGACAGGACAGACAGGATGAGTATTTCGGACAGATTGTTGTTACTGGCAGAGCTCCCCTCTGAAACGGTGGACATGGGGGCGTTTACAGCGATGCTTGAGAAGGCGGGGCCGTGGTTTTTGAACCTTTGCTGGAAGCTTTTGATAGCCCTGGCCGTCTTTTTGATAGGAAAAAAGGCGATTGGCTTTATCAGGCGTTTTGCGGGCCGCTCTTTTGAGCGGGCCGGCGTGGAGGCGGGGGCTTCAAAGTTTTTAAAATCTCTGATAGAGGTATGTCTATACGGGATTCTGGTTTTCATGATAGCAGGGCAGCTCGGGCTGAACACAGCCTCGCTGGTCACCATTTTAGGCACGGCCAGCCTGGCCCTCAGCCTGTCCCTGCAGGGAACCCTGCAGAACTTTGCAGGCGGAGTGCTTCTGCTGCTGGTAAAGCCTTTTAAGGTGGGAGAGTATATCATCTGCCCGGAGGGAGAGGGGACGGTATCCATGATTGGGCTGGTCTATACGACGCTCCTGACGGCAGACAATAAAAGGATTACGATTCCCAATGGTTCGCTGGCCAATTCCACGGTTACGGATGTGACGGCTATGGAGAAGCGGCGGCTGGATTTGCTGGTGGGGATCGGGTATCAGGCTGATATAAAGGCGGCGAAGGAAATTTTAGAGCGCAGCTTCAGGGAACATCCTCTGATATGTAAGGAAGAGGATATTACGGTATTTGTGGACAGCCTGGGAGACAGCGCGGTGACGCTGGGCGTGCGCGGCTGGACGGCGCCAGGCGATTACTGGAAGGCCAAATGGGATCTGCTGGAAACGATCAAGCTTTCATTTGATGAGGCTGGAATTGAGATTCCATTCAGCCAGGTAGATGTCCATATCGTTAAATGACGATGGAAAGGAATACCGGATGATAACAAGAGCAGCTAAATTTGCAGAACAGGCGCATAAGGGGATGTTCCGCAAGGGAACTTCGATCCCATACATTACACATCCTCTGGAGACGGCCCTGATCACGGCGATGATGACAGATGATGAGGAGCTGATAGCGGCAGCGCTGCTCCATGACACGGTGGAGGACGCCGGCGTTACGTACAGGGAGCTGCAGGAGCAATTCGGCGTCAGGGTGGCGAGGCTTGTTGCTGAGGAGAGCGAGGACAAGTCAAAAAGCTGGCTGGAACGAAAGGGATGTACCCTTGCGCATTTAAAGGACGCGGATCGCGATACAAAGCTTCTGACGCTGGCTGATAAGCTCAGCAACATCCGCAGCATGGCCAGAGATTATATATTGGTCGGAGAAGGGCTTTGGGAGCGGTTTAATGTCAGGCAGAAGGAGCTGCACGCCTGGTATTATACGTCCATGATTGAGCTTCTGAGAGAGCTTGACGGTATGCCGGAGTATCAGGAGTATGTGGAGCTGTGCAGGCGGGTGTTTGGCGGAAGTAAGGGAGAGTGCGCAGGTATCTGAGCCGGTAAATGTGAAGTGGATAAGATAGTTGAGGGACGTTTCGCATTTTGGGGAGCGTCCCTTAAGCTTGTTTCTCCGCGCGGCTGCTGCGTGTTCGTATGGCCGTGCGGAGATTGCGCGGATCTGTCTGAAATGTTCCCCTGTTGATACGCAATGTCTGAACGGTTACACCGCAAAATCTTGACAGCATAGAATAAAATAAGATATACTTCACCCTTAGAGACATACATCGGAGTGAGGGCTGACATGGAAAGTAGAGGCAGAGAGAATGATTTTTAAAGATATTTGGCTGGATGTGAAGGCTGTGCAGGAGAGGGATCCCGCAGCGCGGAGCGCATTTGAGGTTTTGCTCTTGTATCAGGGGATCCACGCCCTGATCTGGCACCGGATAGCGCATTGGTTTTATGTGCGCCACATGTTTTTTACAGCGAGGCTGCTTTCGCAGATCGCGCGTTTTTTTACGCTGATAGAGATACACCCGGGAGCGGAGCTGGGGCATGGGATCCTCATCGATCACGGCAGCGGCGTGGTGATTGGAGAGACGGCTGTGGTGGGGGATAACTGTACGATCTATCAGGGCGTAACACTGGGAGGCGTGGGAACGCAGAAGGGAAAGCGCCACCCGACCTTGGGAAATAACGTAACCGTGGGAGCCGGGGCCAAAATTCTGGGTTCCTTTGAGGTGGGAGACAACTGCTCGATCGCGGCCAACGCGGTTCTTCTGCGCCCTCTGGAGGAAAATATTACAGCCGTCGGTATTCCGGCCCGTCCAGTGAAAAAAGACGGGGTTCCGCTTGCAAAACCAAAGGTGATAATCGGCGAGGACAGCAGAAAGCTCCAGGAACAGGTGGCGGAGCTGAAAGAACAGGTAGAGGCGCTTAAAAAGGAGCTTTCAGAACTAAAGGGCGCGAAAGGCGGAAATGAATGACAGAACAGAAAGAGCGGATGGCAGGGCAGCCGGAACGGGCGGCTAAACAGAAGGAGCGAATGGCAGAACAGCCGGAACGGACAGCGGAGCACGGGGGGCGGCAGGAAGCCTCTGCCAGGGCAGACGGGCGCTGCCGGGAGATTGAACGAAGCATTATAAAGACATTCCGCAAGGAGATCTGGCGTCCTTTTGTCAAAGCGCTGAATGAATATGACCTGATTCAGGAAGGCGACCATATTGCGGTCTGCATTTCCGGGGGAAAGGATTCCATGCTGCTGGCTAAATGCATGCAGGAAATCCTGCGTCACGGTAAAATGGAGTTCGGACTGCATTTCCTGGTGATGGATCCGGGCTACAATCCGGCAAACAGGAGGCAGATCGAGGAAAACGCGGCGCTTTTGGGGATTCCGGTCACGATCTTTGAATCCGATATCTTTAACGCTGTGGCGGATGTGGATCAGTCCCCCTGCTACCTCTGTGCGAGAATGCGGCGCGGGTACCTGTATGCGAACGCCCGCAGGCTGGGCTGCAATAAAATTGCGCTCGGCCATCATTTTGACGATGTGATCGAGACGATTCTCATGAGCATGCTCTACGGCGCTCAGGTGAATACCATGATGCCCAAGCTGCGCAGCACGAATTTCGAGGGTATGGAGCTGATCCGCCCCCTGTATCTGGTAAAAGAGGCGGATATCCTGGCATGGAAGGAGTATCACAGCCTTACCTTTCTGCAGTGCGCCTGCCGTTTCACAGAAGCGGCCGAGGCGGCCGGGCTGGCGGGAGAGCATCTCTCCAAAAGACAGGAGATGAAGGAGCTGATAAACCGGTTCCGGAGCATCAATTCCCATATAGAGACAAATATTTTTAAGAGCGTAGAAAATGTCAATCTGGACGCCTGTATCGGATATGTGAAAGACGGCGCCAGGCATCATTTCCTGGAAAATTATTGAGGCGCGAATATTGTCCCGTTTGCAAGCATAAATTTCCATAAAGGAATTTTTGTGGAAAGGGCAGGTGTAAACGGTTATGATGGAACTGATAAAGAAAAATATACATATGAACCGGCAGAAAGGAAACGCGGTATCGCAGATCACCCTGGACGACGATTTTATCATTCCGGATGCAATGGAAGACGTGTCCCAGGTGCTTCTGGACAATGGGGAGATTCAGATTGAATCTACACGGGCGCAGGGAGATAAGGTTTTAATCAGGGGAAAGCTTCTGTTCAGGGTTTTATACCGGAAGGCAGGAGGCGGCCTGCAGGCCTTGGGCGGAGAAGCGCCCTTTGACGAGGTTATCAATGTGCCGGATCTGGAAGAGAGGGATTACATCCAGAGCCTCTGGGTGCTGGAGGATCTGAACGCCAGTATGATCAATTCCCGTAAGCTCAGTATCAAGGCCGTTGTGACGCTTGAGGTGCGCGTAGAGAGCCTTTCCGACGCGGAGGCGGCCGTGGATATCGAGACAGACGAGGCCAAGACAGAGGTCTTAAAGCGCAATATCGACGTCGCGGCGATCGCTGTGCGGCGCAAGGACACCTACCGCATAAAAGAAACAATCCAGATATCCGGAAATAAGCCGAATGTCGAGAGCATTCTCTGGACTGATATGAGGCTGCGCGGCGTTTCATGCCGTCCCATGGACGGGGCCGTACACATTGACGGAGAACTGATGGTCTTTCTGATCTACGCGGCGGAAGGGGAGCACACGCCAGTCCAGTGGATCGAGGAAAGCGTGCCGTTTTCCGGCGAGGTAGAGCTCTCCGAGTCCACAGAGGATATGATCCCGGCCGTGGGGGTCCGCATCCTGCACCGCGGAATCGAGATAAAGCCTGACTATGACGGGGAGATGCGGGAGTTTGATCTGGACGCGGTCCTGGATCTGGATATCAAGCTGTACCGCGAGGAAAATATCGAGCTCTTAAGCGATCTCTATGCCACGGACCGCGAGCTGGTGCTGGATACGACCGAGGCATGTTTTGATAAGCTGCTGACAAGAAATATCTGTAAATGCAAGGTAAACGAGCAGCTTAAGCTGCAAAAGCCGGAGCGCATCCTGCAGATATGCCACAGCAACGGCACGGTGAAGCTGGATGAGGCCGAGGCGGGGGAGGACGGACTCCACATCGAGGGCGTTCTGGAGGTAAGCCTTCTGTACCTGACCGACGACGACACAGAGCCGGTCGGCGCTTCGACAGAGGTGATCCCCTTCCATTTTGTAGCCGAGGCGGACGGAATCAATCCGGAAAGCGTCTGGCAGCTCAATATGGGCGTGGATCAGATGACCGCCGTCATGCTCGGGGGCGATTCCGTGGAGGTAAAAGCTGTCATTTCCGCCGACCTCCTTGTGCTGCAGCCGATCCGCGAACAGGTAGTGGCCGGGGTGCGGGCCGAGCCGCTTGACATGAAAAAGCTGCAGGAAATGCCGGGCATTGTGGGCTATGTGGTACAGCCCGGGGATTCATTGTGGAAAATTGCCCGCAGATTCCACACAACCGTGGATAACGTGAAGGAGATCAACGGGCTTACAGGAGATGAGACGGCAGTCGGGGAGAAGCTGGTGCTCATAAAAGAGGTGTGAAGAGGAGCGCGGTTGATGCTGTGACGTGATGATGGATAATCGTTTGGATGGGGGAAGAGAAGACTCTGTACAGCCGGGATTGGGGGCTGTGCAGGGGATTCTCTTTTTTGCTGTTTGCTGCGGGCTGGTTATTATGATACAATGGGTAATGGTAAATTATATTACGCATTTATTTACAGAGGATACAACTATGGCCGTAAAGACCGATATGAATATAGAATTTGAAAACGGCCGTATGCCTGTTTTAATCCCGTCTGGTGAAATAATTGAGAAATTTGAAGGGAGATTTCAATGACACTGTATCATGGAAGCAATGTATTAGTTAAGGGCCTGGCGGAACCTTTAAGTAATTCACATAATCATGCTCAATAAAAACAGGCAAGGCCGCGGCGTATGGAAAAGAACCGCATTAGGAACTGTTAAAAATAACTTTGCATATGGCGGGCAGCAAATCTCTAACAGTTCCCTTACCTCACAATAAATTCAAAATTTTCCCCATACCCCACCTGATAACTGGTATGCACCGGCTGACCGTCAGGCTGGATGACAAATCCCCTGATCTCAAGCTGCGCGGCGTTGCGCGGCACGCAGAGGAGTTTGGCCAGCCTGGCATCAGCCTTGATGATGCTCAGACGGATCGTAGTGGAGCGAAGCTCAATCCCCTTCACCTCCCGGAGATAGGCATAGATCGATTCCTTTTCCAGATTCAGCGACAGCAGATCCGAGTATATCATCGGGTAATAGCTCTCCTCAAAAGCAATGGGCTTGCTGTTGCCGCAGCGCAGCCGGCTGATATGGATAGCCGGTTCTCTGTCCTGAAGCTGCAGGAACTTGCGGATCTCCGCGGATTTGGGCACACAGATCTCCGCTTTTAAGTTCTGCGCGCTGGGTGTCAGTCCAACGGATTCACACATTTCCGTAAATCCCATCGGCCCGGTGTCCAGCCGCCTTGAGAACTTTTGCGCCGTCACAAAGGTTCCCTTGCCCTGCTTCTTCTCCACCAGGCCCTGGCTGACCAGATCCTCGACAGCCCGCCGCACCGTGATCCGGCTTACATTATACTGCTTTGCCAGCTCCGCCTCAGTGGGAATTCGCCCGTTTTTGCTGTATACGCCGTTTTCTATATCCCGCTTGAGCTGTTCCTCTACCTGCGCATATAAAGGGATAATACTGTCATGGTTCATTGCTGCATCCATCAAGCCTACCTCCGCCCTTGCCCGCCATTTTCCTGATTTTCTTCCGCATCCGTATGTATATTCATCTGTCTGTCAATGCTTTTGCCCGTAACCAATCCAAATAAATCTGCCTTACAAGCGCACAAAGCAGCAGGTATTAAAGCATTGCAGAAATAAGATCCCGCGGCAAGGTAGTTATATAATGTTATATATAATATATATTACCATTTACAACCATTTCTTACAACTCATTTTTTTAATGCAACCCTATCGAAACATGCGCCTCTGTAACAGTTCAGACAACCTCTGAACTGTTACGCGCCTCTTCCCACGATGAAATATATCCCGCTTCAACAATCAAGTCAATAATCAAACTTCCACATATACCGCCGGTATCCCATCGGATGCATTCTCACATCGGCCATGGCCGTAATAAACTGCTTGGACAGCGGATGGAACAGCAGGGAGTTAAAATATTCCGCCACCCTCTCATCCAGCTCATCCAAACCAAAGTCCCTGGCATCCATAATCCAGTGATGGCCGCCGAACTGATTCAGGAACCGTTCCGCCCTCTCGTCCACCGGGCGGGTGCGTCCGATACTCTTAAACAGCAGGATCGCCAGATCCTTCTCACAGGTCTCAAAAGCACCGTGGAAATACTCGCCGGAGTGGATGGGCACACAGTGTACGGTCTGCATCTCCTGGAAGAAGCAGAAGGCATCCGAGTAGGAAACCTCCCAGGCAGCGCCGCTGCTCATCACATTCCATACCTGGTCATCCTTGTAGGTCATACCGAACCTGGCCGCGTCGGCCTTCACGCTCTGGTAAGCCCTGCCATAGACAGCCTCCAGCTTCTCAAAGCCCTCCAGGGCCATATCATAGGCCGCGTAGTTATCATACTCTTTCAGGAGCCAGAAGGCGATTTTAAGCGCTGTTCCCTGGCTGTTGTAATGGATCAGGGTGGGATCCTGATACCATTCGTCCGCATGATAATATGTAATATAATAATCCGCCGTCTGAGCCGTCAGTGAATCCGCATAGCCGGACAGGCCCACTGTGACCGCGCCTCTCTCCTTAGCGGCCTTCAGCGCCTCCACCGTTTCAGCCGTCGCCTTGGTGGACGTTCCGATCACCAGCGTATTCCTGTCAATGTTTTTTGGAGTCGCGTGTACAAACTCACTGCTGTTGTAGCCCTGTACCCGGAGCGCGCTCTCCTGATTCAGCAAAAAGCGGGCCGGATAGGAGGAGGCAAAAGAACCGCCGCAGGCCACAAACACTACCTGCTTCAAGCCGCCGTTTTTATCCAGATCCGATTTCACCCGTTCCATTACGTCAATGACTTCCTGCATTCCCTTAATCATAGAGGTTTCCTCTCTTTCTTTAATTATGCGCTCCCGGAATCCCTCTGGTGCAGAGAGACTCTGAGAGTACACTATTCTTACATATCTGAAGCTGGCTGAAACGATGCCCTCAGCGCCGCTGTAGCCGTCTCATCCACGCTGTAATGAACGCCGTCAAACACAATGGCAACGCCGTACTCCTTTTTTGCCGCCTGGGGCGACACCTTGCTCTCAACCACGTCCTTCAAAACAAGTTCCGGACTACGCCGGAAGGGATCGCCGTAGCCGCCTGCGCCGGGCGTGATGACGCGGATGATATCCCCCTTTTTAAGCGGTAAGCTGGTCGTCTTGTGTCCCATGCGGGTCACCGTTTTGTCGGCTGCCGCCACCCGGTAAAATGCGCCTGCCGCGCCTTCCCTGCCGCCAGCCAGGCCCCAGGGGCGGAATTTGTGGCGATCGCCCAGCCCCGTGTAGGCTACGTCGTCCTGCAGCACCTCCAGCTCGCGCTCAATGCCCAGGCCGCCGCGGTACTGCCCTGCGCCGCCGGTATCTGCTTTCAGCTCATACTTCCGGGCCAGTATTTTCGTAAACTCCATCTCCGTGGCCTCAATAGGCATGTTGGAGGTGTTTGTCATATTCACCTGCACGCCGGATAAGCCGTCCTGATTCCGGGATGCGCCGCCGCCTCCTGCAATTACCTCGTGAAAGATAAATACACTGTCTGTTCCGATAGCGCCCTCGCCAGCCAGGATCGTCGTGGTGCAGGCGCCATTTCCGGCGGTTACAACCGTGTCCGGGAAGATGGGAGCCAGCGCGCCGAAGATGGCATCCGGGATCCGCTGCTGGCAGTCGATCTGCGCGCCGATGGGGCTTGGCTCTGTGGGGTTTACAATGCAGCCTTTGGGGGCAATGATCTTCACCGCCCGGTTGATTCCTTCATTAGCCGGTATATCGTCGCCCATCAATGCCTTCACAGAGAAGAATACCGCCGCCTTGGTACAGGGGTAAGGCACATTGATAGGAGCTTTGATCTGCTCTGCCGTACCGGTGAAATCAATCGTCAGTTCGTCGCCACGGATCGTCACTTTCACCTGAATGGGGAGGGGATCCGGGTACTTATCGCCGCAGCCGTCCACATAGTCCGTATAGCAGTATTCGCCGTCAGGAAGCCCGGAAACCACGGCGCGCACACGGCGTTCAGAATAGTTTACCAGCTCCCTCATACAGGCAGGCAGATCATCCTGATACCGCTCATAGGCTTCCTGAATCCTCTGCACGCCGATTAAGTTGGCGGACATCTGGGCTGTTAAGTCACCCTCGCGTTCCTGGGGAACACGGGTGTTGTCCAGAAGCAGATCCATGACGCTGGGAATCAGTTTTCCGTCCTGATGGATGCGCAGAACCGGAATGCGGATGCCCTCCTGGAACAGGCTGTCAGCGTCGCCGGAGGTGGAACCAGGAACCTTGCCGCCGATGTCAGAGTGATGGCCGATATTGGCGATCCAGCCGATCAGCCTGTCCCCCGCAAAGGCCGGGGCCGCGATAACGATATCCGGCAGGTGGTTTCCCCCGCCGTGATAGGGATCATTGGCGATAAACATATCGCCGGGGCGGATATTTTCCTTGCCAAACTTCTCATAGATATTGGGCACTACATTCAGCATGGAGCCCAGAAGGGCGGCCAGGCTCTCCACCTGGGCCACGCTGTTTCCATCAGGATCAATGACGGCGGTACACACGTCGCGGCGCTCCTTCATATTGGTGGAATAGGCGCTGCGGACGATAATTCCGTATGTCTCCTCGGCGATGGACATCAGGAGGTTTCGCACTACCTCAACCGTTACTGTATCAATATGATTTGCCATTTTACTTCGCCTCCTCGTCGTGAATCTTTAAATTGCGGTAGCCGTCCACATGGATCACCCAGCCTTTGGGAACTACCAGGGTGGTATCCATCTGCTCGCAGATGCACGGGCCGGGAATCGACTGGCCGGGAACCAGGTCGTCTCTTAAGTACACCGGAGTCGCCACATAGTAGTCGCTGTTCTGAAACAACACCTGACGGGTCTCGACAGGCGCCGGCAGCGCTGCCTCAGGGCGCAGTTCTTCCGCTTCCAACCGGGGTTTATCGATAACGCCGACAGCCGATACGCGGTAGCTGACAAACTGGACGACAGCCTCTTCCTTGCAGTATCCGTAGCTTCTCCTGTGCTCTGCATGGAAATCAGCCAGCGCTTTCTTTAATGTCTCTTCTGTCATGCGGCCCGCCGGAACGGGAATACTGATTTCAAAATTCTGGCGCTGGTAGCGCATATCAATAGCAAATTCAAAGTAACGCCGCTCTGCCGGGACGCCTTCCCTGTCCAGAAGGCCGGTTCCCTGTTCCACCATGTTGTCAAACTGTTCGTTGACAGTATTCAGGTTCTTTGCCGCGCCGCTTACGACTTTGGTGCGGGAAAGATCGAACCGGGTGTCCGCCAGCAAAAGCCCGAGGCTGCACAGTGTGCCGGGATTCGGCGGAATCAGCACTTCCTTCATGCCCAGATCCCGGGCGACCTCGCAGGCATGTAAAGGGCCCGCGCCGCCAAATGCCATAAGGCTGAATTCCCGGACATCATAGCCTTTCTCCACAGACACGCTGCGGATGGCGCGGACCATGTTGGAGTTTACCACTGTAATGATGCCATTGGCGGCCCGCTTCATATCCAGCTCTGACTTATCGCAGATTTTGGTTCTGACAGCGTTCCTGGCGAGTTCAATATCCACATCCATCCGGCCGCCCAGAATCTTTGTCTGGTTCAGTTTCCCCAGAACGATATTGGCGTCCGTGACACAGGGATTCTCACCGCCCCGCATATAACAGGCCGGGCCGGGCGTTGCGCCTGCGCTTCTGGGTCCGACCTTCAGCGCGCCGCCCTCATCGATTCTGGCAATAGAACCGCCGCCTGCGCCGATGGTGATGATGTTGATCATCGGGATTCTCGCCGGATAGCCTTCTACATACCGCTCATTGGACACCTGTGGCGTGAAATTCTCGATCAGGGAGATATCTGCGCTGGTTCCGCCCATATCAAATGTAATAATTTTATCCGCGCCGCACTGTTTCCCTATGAAGGCCGCTGCGATAACGCCGGCAGACGGGCCGGACAGGGCGGTCTTGATAGGGCAGTCGATCGTCTCCTTAATCGAAATGATGGATCCATTGGACTGTGTCACATATGGTTCTGCACGGATGCCGATCTTTGCAATCGAATCACGGAAGTTATTGACATATTTCTCCATCACCGGCCCTAAGTAGCTGTTCATCACCGTGGTGCTCATACGGCTGAATTCACGGAATTCAGGCGCCAGTTTACTGGATATGGTCACGTAGGCTTCCGGGAATTCCTCATGGATGATAGCCTCGATCCGCTCTTCATGCACAGGGTTGATAAAGGAAAAGAGAGTGCAGACCGCGATGGCCGCAACGCCCTGCTCCTTCAGCCAGCGCACCGTCTTCCGGACATCCTCTTCATCCAGGGGAGTCTCGACGCTGCCGTCATAGCGGATTCTCTCCGTTACGGTACAGTTAAACCCCGACGGAACCAGCGGATACGGCTTTTGCGCCTGCAAATTGTAGAGAGCCGGGCGGCGCTGCGTGCCGATCTCCATTAAATCCTTGAATCCCTTCGTGGTGATCAGTCCCAGCCTGCAGCCCTTTTTCTCTATCAGGGCGTTGGTTCCCACCGTCGTTCCGTGAGCCAGGTAGATGACCTCCTCCGGGGACGCGTTTCTCAGCTCAAGCACATCCCGGACACCCTTTACAATCGCTCTGGACGGATCAGACGGTGTGGAGCTGTCCTTATAGTTGAACAGTTCGCCCGTCTCCTGATTAAAGACGGAAAAGTCGGTGAACGTACCGCCCACGTCTACTCCAATCATATAAGACATACGATTTCCTCCCTATAAACTGAAATACATTATCAGAAATGTTTCATTCAAATCAATTACGGCTCTTAAGCGTTCAGATTTCCCTGTAAAACCGCGCCCGCAGGGATTCCGGAACCGCCGCGCCTCCGCCGAAAGCGCCATTTACCAGGCAGGTACGGGCAGAGAAGGCGGCCGCTGTTTTTAAAGCTCCGGGAAGAATATGCGCCCGCAGCATCGCATTCTCCCAATCCGTTCGGCCCAGCTTCTCCATATTTTGGAGGATCGCCACCAGCATCGCCGTGGCAAAACTGTCCCCTGCGCCCATGGTGTCTATTGGCGTCACATAGTCTGGAAGCTGGCTGTAAAACTGCGCGCCGTCATAAACCGCAGCCCCTTTGCTTCCCCGGGTGGCTGTCACCACGCCGCAGCCCTTTTCATAAAGCCGCCTGCACAGGGCTTTGGTTTCTTCATCTCCCAAATCACTGCACGAGAGAAATCCAAAGTCAATGTAGGGGCAGACCTGATCCACCCTGTCTTCCTCGTTCCAGCGATAAGAGAAATCATAGCTGATCAGCGGCCGCAGCTCATGAAGGGCCGGAAGCAGTCCGTCAATAAAGCCATTATTGGTGGTGTGAATCAAATCAAAGGCGTCCGCATAGGCAAGATCCGCCTCGTCCAGGTAAATCGGATGCTGCTGCAAAACTCCGCCCCGGTTGCTTCCGCGAAACACCCGATCGCCGTCCACGAGCGCCACCCGCGCGAAAGCATTCTCCCCTTCATAACATCGGCAGTGAGTACAGCCCACGCCATGCTTTTGAAGGGATGCCTGCACGTGATCCGCTGCGGCATCCATTCCGAACACGCCCATGAAATCGGCCTCTGCGCCCAATTCTCTGGCAAATACAGCGAAATTGACGGCCTGCCCGCCGGGGTACATCAGCCCGGTGTGCAGATACACATCGCAGACATTGTCTCCAAGTCCTAATACCTTAACCATACCTAATTCCTCCCAAAATCCGCAGCGGGGACTGTTATCCGGTCAGCGCATTCCCTTATTGGTTGAACTGACGGGTCTGATCATACAGATCCGGGGTGGTAAAGAATCCCTCGGACTGCAGCTCTGCGCCCAGAGGGGCCGCTGCATTGATGAATGCCTGACGGTCAATGTCACAGAAGGTTACGCCGCCCTCGCTGATCAGCCACTCCTTGTCCTTATTCCACTGATCCAGGGTTCTCTCAGAGTGATGGGAGGCAACCTCAGCCGCCGCGTCCTCGATGATCTTCTGATCCTCGGGAGATAAGCTGTCCCAGAACTGGGTGGAGAAGCAAATCTGCTCAACCGGGTACGCATAATCCACATCAGCCACAAATTTGGCGGATTCATAAAGGCCCGCGGAACGATAGGAGTCCTTTGAGCATTCGCCCCCGTCCACCACGCCCTGCATCAGAGCAAACGGATACTCAGACCAGGCCACGACAACCGGAGTCGCGCCCATGGCCCTGGCGTTCTTCTCGAAAATCGGCAGGTTCGGTATGCGGTACTTCATGCCAACCATGTCAGCCGGGCTCTTTAACTCCTTGTTGGCAAAGAAGATACGGGGATTCTTCTGGAACTCAAAGTTGATGACATGAATACCCTGACCGTCCAGCGTCTCCCAGATGGGAGCGGCCACATCGCTCTTTAAATAATCGATCATGTTGTCATAGCTGTCGAACGCAAAGGCCATGGACAGGATATTTAAGTCAGACTCATAGGTGGCCAGCGTATCCAGGGCGCACATCATGCCCTCCTGCAGCCCCACCTGGATATTCTCCAGCATCGTTGTCTCATTGCCAAGCTGCTCTGCCGGGTAAAACTCAAAGTAATAGCGATCGCCAATCTTCGCATTCACAATATCGCAGAACTCCTGGCAGGTCTGGGGCGCCGGCTCGCCGATGGCGCCGGAGTTGCCGAACTTTACAACCCGGGCATTTCCCGGAGTATCTTTTACTCCCGCCGCCCCGTTTGCTTCTGCTGACGTCTCTGCCGCCGCCGTTGCGGCCGGGGCAGAAGAGCCGCCGCTGCAGCCTGCGAGAGCGGCGGCGCTCATTACAGCCGCAAGACTCATTGCAATCGTTTTCTTCATAACAGTAGCCTCCTTTTATTTTCATTTTTTTGTTGTCACTTACAACTGTGCCTGTCACAGCTCAAAGAGCATCTGATACAGCTTATATTGCATTTGTCACAGCTCATATTGAGTTTGATACAGCTTAACCGCGCCTGTCACAGCTCACTGCGCCTGTCACAGCTCACTGCGCCTGCCGTAACTCATAACTGCGTCGGGGTTATTTCAGACGCTGTTCAGACAGCGCCGAGAAACTTAGGCAGCCACATCGTCAGCGGCTCCCAGAAGGTGGTCAGTAACAGGGTGATGAACATGGGAATCAGGAACTGCACCGTGTACTTTAACGCCGCCTCAAACTTGTTGCCCGTGGCCTTGGCCGTCACAAACAGGGCAGGCGCCATCGGCGGGGTAATGAGGCCCAGCGTCACGTTAAGAACCGCCATAACGCCCATCTGCACATAGCTCATGCCCAGGGCATTGGCCAGGTTCATCAGTAAGGGAGCCACCATGATCAGGATCTGCATGGAACCGATGAAGCAGCCCAAAAACAGGAGCATGGCGTTCAGCACCAGGAGAATCAGGATCCGGTTTCCCAGTGACATCAGCAGGCTGGTCATCCAGCCAATCAGTCCGCTGGTCACGATCACCCAGTTAAATACCAGGCCCGTGGCGCACAGGCACATGGACATACCGGCGCTGGCCAGCGTCTCTTTTAAAGCAATCGTCAGCATTTTCAGATTAAACTTCTTAAGGATGATGGAAAGAATCACACAATACATGGCTGCAACCACGGAACACTCAGTGGGCGTGAAAATACCGGCCATGATTCCCAGAACCAGGATGGCCGGGCCGCCCAGAGCCGGGAGCGCCGTATACATGGATTTCATCCTCTCTCCCCAGCTTGCTTTGGGGGCGCGGGGACAAGGAATATGCTGTGTCTTCACCGCAATGGGAACCCAAATCATCATGGCCAGGCCCATCAGCACACCAGGCCCCATGCCGGCCTGGAACATGGCCAGCGTGGAGGTCTGGCTTAAAAATGCCCAGACCACAAAGTTGATGGATGGCGGGATGATCGGTCCGATTCCGGCGGAAGCCGCTGTCACGGCCACGGAAAAGCTGGGATCATAGCCTGCCTTGGTCATAGCAGACACTTCGATCGTTCCCAGGCCGCCGGCGTCAGCCAGAGCCGAGCCGGACATGCCGGCAAATACCATCGAAGAAAGGATATTGGCATGGGCCAGGCCGCCCGGCAGATGGCCGATCCATTTCTCAAACATGCCGAACAACCGGTCAGTCAGCCCCACCTGATTCATAAAACAGCCCACAAACAGGAAGGCGGGCAGGGCCAGCATGTTAAAATCAGCCAGAGAATTAGCCGTCTTCTGGGCAAACATCACAAAGGACTGGTTGTTAAATATAATAAACTCAAAGGCAGAGGCCATCATCGCATAGGCAATCGGCACTTCCAGGAGAATCAACACCACAAAGGTGATAAAATAGACCGCCAGATACGGATCCAGATTAGTCAAGCAGACCGCCTCCTTCCTTTTCCACCGGAACACAGATGGATTCATCACCCGTCAGCAGATAGGCAGCCGCCTTATATACTGACATAATCAACATTACCACACTCATTACCAGAACAGGCAGCGCGTAATAGTATCCCTTGCTGAAGGGAAGCCCGCCCACAGGCGGCATTTTCTTCTGCATCTGGAATAGCTGCCAGGATGCCGGGATGTACACCCAGCTAATCACAACCACCAGGAAGTTGGTCAGCGTAAAGATAACCCGGCGAAATCCCCCCGGCATACGGTTCATGATAAATTCCAGAACCGCATGGCCATTGTCCCAATATACCGTACACCACCCCAGGCACATGGACCAGATCATCAGCGCAACCACCGCTTCGTCAATTCCGTAGATGGGACGCTTAAATACGAAGCGCATCACCACCTGAAGGAATAAAAGAAGCATAAATACAAAGATCGCATATCCCGTAAAGACTTCCAGGACATCATTCACTTTGCCAATCGCTTTTCCGACAGAACGCACCATCTTCATACCTCATACCGTATACTCCATAGCGAATACACATTCTCCTTTCCCTGTTATTTCATGTCCGCGGCGGCCGGCCTGTCCGCTTTGAAGCGGCGGGAACTGAAAACGGCAAATTGCCCGCCTCTCGATACAGACGTCATATATTGTTATAATATATTAATACCATATATCGGAGCGTTTTGCAAGATATATTTGTGCTTTTTGTGAGAATATCTGTTTTGGCGAACGGCGGGATATGGCAAAATGGGCAAACTGACAAGCAAATCCAGCAGGCCCGGCCGGGCAGAATCGCGCAGTGTGGCACACTCGCATTGCCCCTCATATGCGTTTCACCCAAACGCTTAACTTCCATCATGAAATGCCGACATAATAAAAAAGGATAAAAATTGAAAAAGGGATTGACAGATATCATATTTCGATTAACAGTCAGATTAACAGGAGGTTATTCTATGACAATTACGCAGATCGTACAAAGTCAGCAGCAACAGCGGATTGGAGGGATTTCTCAGAGAACGCAGGGGAAACCCCATGTCAATCCCTATGGCACACCCGGTATGAGCCTGAACGATGCAGGTGATTATCAGAAAATGGTTCCCGTGGACGAGGATGTGGCGCAGCAGGTCAGACAGATCGCGTTTGACCACATGAAAAACGGCTATGGGGTCAGTGATGGCGAGGACATCAGCAAGGTCATCCGGGACTATACGATGTCTCTGGCGCCGGAACAGCGGCTCAGCGCGTCCTGGACACTGAATGAGATGTTCCACAGCGAGGCCGCCAGGCTTGGCGAGTTTGTCCATCAGCACGACCCGGGCTGGAACTGGGGCGAGCCTTTTGATACCGGCATTTTGGACGGTTACCGGCAGGGTGTGGATATACAGATCTAATCAGTACGTCGAATAATAAATAAATGTAACCGTTCAGATAACACTGAACTAATGGCATTTAGTTAAGGTGTATATGAGCTATGGTTCATTGTGAAGAGGCCGCCGTCGCCAGCTCCTGTATCCAACGGAACCCCGCAACCGTGCCGCTTAACTAAATGCCATTGCTATCTGAACTGCTACAATATTTTCATACTGTCAATTCATTTTCGACGAAATTGTTCGCGCTATTTTTCCCATCATATGATATACTAAAAGAGATGACGCTAATCAGGGCCAGCGCCGCAGGGATGAGTCGGCGTAAGCACGGCAAAGAGAAGGATGATGCAGGGACAGAGATTAAGAGTGTAAGTCCAATAAGAAATCCTGTTTGAAGCGGGTGAATTTAGAAGCGTCCGGGACAACATCAAATCCGCAGAAATCCCGTATTTATGCGGATTCTGGCGTTTCGCAAACGCCTGCTAAGATTGATAAAAGCTAAAAGAAGGTGTAAATTTGGAGTATGCAATACTAAGCAGTGAAAAAGATTATACAATATTTAGATTCCATAATCGGATTATCAGGTTTAAAACAGCATATTCATTAGAGTATTACTCGTCTGTAAAAGCGTGGGAAAATGGTTATTTAGTTGTCATGGCAAAATACAGCCATAATAAAGAAGACGAAGAGGAATATATTGATTTAATTCCGATTTTGGAAGATTTATATATAGATGCAGATAGTTTTGTAAGCCAAATAAAAGAGGTGAGGATTCGGTATGATTGATATTCAGGAAGTAGCGGATGCGGCAGACGTGATTGTGAATGGATACGCATTTACAAAATGTCATTTAGGATTTCGGGTTCTTAATCTGAATCATCCGGAATGTGCGGCGGTTTTCTCACAGGCAGGTGAAGTGTTGGAAACTACAATGGATGATATTGAACTTGATATAACCAGAAATTATTTGGAAAAGAACAGAAAATATATGGAGGATTGATGTGCCGAAATACTATCAGTTTAAAGTAGCTGGATATTATTTGTACTTCACGTCATTTTGCACAGTTGAGTGTATGCATGTTCATGCCAGTGACAGGACATTAACCGAAGGCGGATCCGCCAAATTTTTTGTTAAAGCTAATGGTGACTGTGAGTTGCAAAACAAGGGGATTCTGAGTGACAGAGATATAAGAAAAATAGAGGCATTTATAAAAGATAATTATCATGAGATGTATTTAAAATGGGCGCAATATAGTAAAAATGGGTTTTACGGCGAAAATTGAAACCATTTTCGATTAACAGTCAGATGAACAGGAGATTATTCTATGATAATTACGGAGATAGTGCAAAGTCAGCAGCAACAGCGGATTGGAGGGATTTCTCAGAGAACGCAAGGGAATCCCTATGGCACACCCGGTATGAGCCTGAGCGATGCGGGTGATTATCAGAAAAGATACCGGCATTTTGGACGTTTACCGGCAGGGTGTGGATATACAGATCTAATCAGTACGTCGTATAATAAGTGTAACCGTTCAGATAACACTGAACGGTTACAAATAAATATCTTTCTCAGATGATTTTTGACTTCCCCATTCTATAAAAGCAAATCCGCTATTTTAATACTCAAATCATCATAAATACAAGAACGGATATCGTTATCAAAGCTGTATTGGCCGGTCTTTTCATTGCTCTGAAAATCATAGATGTTGACGGTACGGTTCACAGGATTAATGATCCAATATTCTCTCACGCCTGCAGAACAGTACTTAAAAAGTTTTATGCCATAGTCCATCCGCTCCGTGCTGGGGGAGACAATTTCAATAATCCAATCCGGCGCGCCATTGCATCCATATTCATCGAGCTTATTTTTGTCACATATTACAGAAATATCCGGTTCAACATAGTTTTTATCATCAGCGCTGAGAAAGACTGCAAATGGGGCAGGATAAACTTCGCAGTCTCCTCCCCTTGTATCGATGTAGTTTCCAATCCGTTTATCAAGCTGATGAATTAATCTCTGATGTATCCTTTTTGGCGGAGCCATGCTGTAAATCTGCCCGTCAATCAGTTCCGCCCGCTGTCCCTCTGGCAAATCGTAGATGTCTTTGACTGTATGGATTTGGTTCTGTGTTAATGCCATGGATCATATTCCCCTTTCCCGATAAATTTGAGTATAAAGAAACCGGATATGTGTTTTAAAAATCTATGTCCGGGTTCCCTTGCAGTTGTTTCATAATTTCCTAAAGGAGATCCCGGTTTTTGAGCAATACTCTTAAGGGCATGAAATCCCTGCTTTTCTCTGAGCTAATCGAATTCGGAAAAACATACAGGAACTCACCTATAAGCTCATTATATGTAATATTTTCATACTGTCAATTCATTTTCGGCGAAATTGTTCGCGCTATTTTTCCCATCATATGATATACTAAAAGAGATAGCGCTAATCAGGGGCAGCGCCGCAGGGATGAGTCGGCGTAATCATGGCAAAGAGAAGATGAGAAAAGGATGATGCAGGGACAGAGATTTACAGAGAAGGATTGGAAGCTTTTCAGGAAGAAAGCAGTTGACTGGCAGGAAGCCCATATGGATAAGCTCAATAAGGAATATATAGAGCTGTTAAGCCGGGATATGAACCCAGCGGATAAGTTCTGGGAGCTGGAAAAACGTGTCAGGAAAGATAAAAAAGGCGCAGGAGTTCAATTGGATATGAGACGATCCGTTCTGATTGATAATCTTGTTTCCCTTATCGATGAAGGCGTTATCCATTTTGCGGATCTCGAGGGCTTCAGTGATGAATTAAAGGAAACTGTAAAAATTTTTATTGAAAGGAGAATATTTTGAACAAGGAAACCGTTGACATTATCAGAAAGTTTATAGCTGATCGTGACTGGGACAAGTTTCATTCACCGGGCAATCTGGCGAAGAGCATATCCATTGAGGCAAACGAGCTGCTGGAATGTTTTCAGTGGAGTGACACGGATTATGATCCGGAGCATGTCAAAGAGGAGCTGGCGGATGTAATCATATATTGCCAGGACATGCTGGATAAGCTGGGACTGGATGCAGACGATATTGTGCGAGCAAAGATGGTTAAAAACGCGGCAAAGTACCCTGTAGAGAAGGTGAAGGGAAATGCGGTCAAGTATGATCAACTGTAGGATGGCCTTGTTTTGTTTAAACAACAAAACAGGGGTGATAATCACAGCAATGGCGGCGATAAATGTGCCTCATGCATAAGGCGTTGTTTTCACAACCGAGCAATCATAAAGGTCCGCCCGGGCAATATGATCAGGGTATATCTTGCGGGATGAAAAAGGATCTTGGAGTGTATGCATTCTGTTCTGAATAAAAACATAATTCCTGTAAATGAACAGAACAAAACCAGTTTATATTATGTAATAATAATACAAAAACGTGCAGATATTGTCAACTCATATTATTGATTTATTTAAAGATTCATTAAAAATTCAAATTTTACTTGAAAATTGGAGTAATATACCTTATAATATGCATCAGAGATACATCTACAGAGAGAGGAGGAACTAAATGTTACCATTGTTCCCGAAAGAAGAAGAGATTATGTATGCGATATGGGACATCGGACATCCATGCATTATTTCTGAGATATTGAAACATGATCCATCCCAAAAGAGAAATACTCTTGCCAAGGTTCTGGTCTTGCTGGAGAAGAAGAAATATTTAAAAGTAGATTCACTTGTAAAGACAGCTACGCGGTATGGAAGGGCCTATGCGCCGATCGTATCGAAAGAAGAATATGAGCATCAGAAAAATTTATTTTCCCTGGTAGAAAAGGATACCAGCGTGCAGAAGGGGGTGTTATCGTTTGTATCTACGTTAGTTTCGTCGGACAGTATTGACGAGGCATTTATTGATGAGATGAAGAAAATTATAGATACGTATGAAAATGAAGAGGATTAATACATGGAGTTCGATTTATCTTCGTATTTTGCGGCTTCACTTGGATTAGTGCTTTTACTGCTTGTGCTAAAGTTTATCATGCATAAAACGGATACTATATTGAAGTTCGGAATCACGGGTCTGTATGTGTTGGTGATTCTGATTTTAATGCGAGGTTATCTTCCTTTTGATTTTTATAAGATAAATTTAACCACGAGCTTTTATTCACATAAGGTGCTTCCTTTTCTGAGAGAAATTTTCTATTATAAGATAAATGCAGGCGGAAAAATTATGACTGTCAGGCAGATAACACTCATAATTTTTATAATTGGATGGATTTGGATGTTATGTAAAAAAATATATGGTTACTTTGCCTTTAACAAATTTATAAATTCAGCGCCACTCTATAATAAGGCAGGCGCTTTACAAATTTGTGAGGATGTTTTTTATACTATATTTCCTCAGGACAGGAAATTTGATATAAAAATTGTTCAGTCAAATATTTTAAGTAGCCCGGCGATTTTTTTATCACCGAATCCCATTATAATACTGCCGGATATTTTATTTACAGAAGAGGAATTAAAGTTTGTTTTTTATCATGAACTGATACATTTAAAGCATCGCGATTTTATAATAAAGGTGGCCACAGATTTCCTGATAGCGGCATATTGGTGGAATCCTGTTATACGTATATATCTATTTGATATCATAAATCATGTTCAGGAATTAAATGTTGATTACGAAGCAAGTAAAGGGCTGACTAAAAATGAAAAGCTTGTATATTTAAATGTTATATCGAAAACAGCAGATTATATTTGTAAAAATAAAAAGAAGAGAAAACCTATTTATGCTTTGTCAGATGAACATCCATTAAATATATTGCAAAGGCTGAATTGTATTATAAGCTCAAAAGTAAATGGACTTACATTCAAAGGGATTATAGTAAGCATTATTTTATTTATTTGCTCTTTCACATTTGTTTTTGAACCATCTTTTCGACCAACATATGACGAAATGGGGAATGAAGTGTTTGAAGGGAATGAAGAATTATCTTATTACATATGGGATGGTACAATTTATAGATTATATATAGGTGGCGAATGTGTCTATAAGACTTCTAAAATTCACGAAGATTTTAAAGATTTACCAGTATATAAGGAGGAATTGAAATGAAAAAAAGATTTATAGTTTGTTGTACAATAGCATTAGTTTCGTTGAACGCAATGTCAGCATGGGCTTCGACACCTGTAAACGGTGGTTATACTGAAGCTAATACATCTGATATTGTTGAACGGAAAGATGATATAAGATACCAATATAAGGTGGTTGATAATGTATTGTATAGGAGATTATATAATTACTCAAGAAATGAACCTGTTACGGACTGGGAGATACTGCCGTAGATTTAGCAGACATAAAGTAAAATGATTATGAATGATAATAAATAAAAACATAACTAACGATAAACGGTATTCTTAATAATTTATGTGGATTTATAAGGAAGTGTAGGATTCATTCGCAATAAACGGGGTATAACATCAGCAATGTTATACCCCACTATTTTTGTATGACGGGCATGCCCGTGTTCTATGGTGGAAGTCCACATAGGCGTAGCTACTGACGAACTATAAAGCGACTCCCAAGGTTTACATTGTGAAGTGTGGGCGAGAAGAAGGGA